>CAYYNJ010000057.1:0-1438 GCA_964472775.1 uncultured Spirochaetaceae bacterium | reverse complement strand
GCAGCTCGGCGTACCGCTGGTTGATATTTTCCTGGGCAGAACGGATTTTGCGAAGCTCTATTTGAACCTCATCAAACCGGTGGGGTTCTTCCTTGGCGACCTGGGTCAGAATGAGGATGGCATCATTATACCGTTTGTCCTCAATCAGGGCCGTCACCTCGACGAGAGGGTCCTCCTCCTTTTGCCCCCCCGCCTGAAGAGGCCAGGGGAGGAAACCCAAGATGAGAAGAATTAAGATGATTCCCGACCGCCCCATTTTCAACAGCTTAATCACACCCGCTTTATGGAAGACCGACGCAAAGACCGGTCAAGGTTCCTTTCAGTTATCAAGGTAACACTTTATCAAATATGTATTTACCTCAATTTTGGTAAAAATACTTCCCCGGGGGCGAAATGAACAAAAACCTTTTTTCCCCCCCGCATTTTTAGAGAAGCCACCTTTCGGATTATCGGCAGTTTTTCAGGATCCTCTGAGCCGATTCTTACCTCGCCAGTCATGGGTAACTGTATATTGGGTAAAGAAAAACTTCCAGGCTTTACCAAGCTTTGCCGATGAAGAGAATAGATAAAAAGCCTAAAAGGTAGTATATTGAGTTCATGGCCAGACGAGCCCTCCTGCGGATTCTCTTTTTTCTCATGGTTTTCACCGTCACGGCGGAGGATTTCTCCGACTACTACGGATCCGCCAGCTCCCATTTCAGCGATCCCAACACCGGGCTGACCGTCTTCCCCATCCTTCAACTTCCCCTGGGCGGCCGGGCGTTAGGCATGGGCACCGCCTCTACGGCGGTTGTCCTTGACTCGGGAGCCCTGACGTCGAATCCCGCCGCCACCGCCCTGCTCCCCCTTACCGAGCTTTCCCTGATCCATAACAACTGGATAGCCGATTCCAGCCTGGAAGGAATCGCCTTCACCCGGCGGTTCGGAAACCTGGGGATAGGAGCGGCGGGACAGTATCTGCACATCCCTTTCACCGCCTACGATGCCTGGGGCGAAACCGACGGCGCCGCCCGGATTTCAGAAGGGGTCGCCCTGATGAACCTGTCCTACAACTTTTTCTCAAGCTACAACTTCAGCGGCGTTTCTCTGGGAACAAACCTAAAGGCCGCCTTCCGGGTGGTTCCCACCCAGCTCTATGCGGGCCAGTCTCTTTTTTCGGGAATGGCGGACCTGGGAATCCTCACCCGGTTTAATCTCTTTAAGCCCTACAGTTCCCGGGACAAGAATTTTTCCTTGGGAGCCTCGGTAAAGAATCTCGGATGGGCCGCCAAGGGTGATCCCCTGCCCTCCCTCCTGGCCGCTGGATTTGCCTATTCTCCCTTCCGTCCCCTTCTTTTGGCCTTTGACTACAACCTTCCCTTTGTGCTGAATCCGGATATCCCCACGGCGGGGACATCACAACATAAAATTGTAGTAACAATGACTCAACAAAATCATA
>CAYYNJ010000056.1:0-12534 GCA_964472775.1 uncultured Spirochaetaceae bacterium | reverse complement strand
TTCGCGCTCGCAAATCATCCGAACGGCCACCGACTGCACCCGTCCGGCGCTTAGTCCCCGGTTCACCTTGCGCCATAAAAGAGGCGAAAGCTCGTAGCCCACCAACCGGTCCAGCACCCGCCGGGCGGTACCGGGATAGGCATAGGAGAGACCCTGAACCCGTAAGGCAGGGGTGTCCGGTAGGGGGGGATGATCGCATTTTTTACCGTAACAGAGAATTTCCGGCTTCTTCAGGGCCATATTTTCCTTCCTTCTTGCCCGCCGTTCCGGCGGCACCTACCGGCCCAGTCCCTTGAGGATCTGACCGGCGTTGTAGCGGATATACCCCAGATAATCGTCCCCCTCCTGCCCCTTCGGCATGAGGGACCCCGAGAGCAGGGGAATCACCGGCAGGGGATAGCCCAGTTCGGTTTGAACCGCCTCACCCATCTTCTTGACCGCATCCCCGGAGGTGGAACCGATAAAGAGGGCCTTCACCTTTCGTTCTTCGATAAGATGCACCAGGGCGGCAAACTGCCGGGCCGAGGTTTCGCTGTTGGTGGAGAAACTGGGAATAATGGCGCCGGCGGCTTCGAATCCGTAGTCCCGGGCAAAGTAATTCAAAGCCTTGTGGTCGCTCACGAGAATTCGGTCTTCCCGGGGGATCGCCGAAAGGGCGGAGCGGATCTCATCATCCAGCCGTACCAGTTCGGCCCGGTAGAAGGCGGCGTTTTCCCGGTAAAAGTCACGATTCTCCGGATCCGCCTCCTCCAGGGCGGCGGAAATATTTTCGACCCAGACCAGCACGTTCAGAGGGCTGGTCCAGGTATGGGGATCCACCTGATGATCGGGCTGGTCATGGGAATCATCCTCGGCATGGTGAGCCTCTTCGTCGTGATCATCCGCTTCTTCAAATCCGAGGACTTCGATCCCCCGGGACACTTCCACCACCAGACCAGTCTTCACCGAATCCAGGGTCCGGACCAGGCCTTCTTCCAGGTCGAATCCGTTGGAAAAAATCAGGTCCGCCTCTTCCACCACCGCCATATCCCGGGGCGCCGGCTCATAGGTATGGGGATCCTTCCCGGGCCCCATCAAACCATAAAGGTCAATCTTGTCGCGTCCGATCTGGGAGACAACATCGGTCACCAGGCTCGTGGTGGCCACAACCTTCAGGGGGCCGTTGTCTTCCGCCTGTCCCCCCGCGTGGACGGCCAGGGCCCCTGCAAACAGCATCACGGCGGTCATTAATCTCTTCACTCTTTTTTCTCCTCCGGTACTTCACCGATGCATTCCCGGCACATTCCTTTAATTGTGAGAACGTGCCCGGATATCTTAAAACCATACTTTGCTTCAATCCCCCCCAGGGATTCCTCCAAGGGGCAGTAGTCTAAGACAAAAAAACGATGACACCCCTGACAATGCAGGAAGTGGTGATGATGATCCTTCTTAACCGAATAGTACCGTTCGGTCCCGCGGTCCAGACAGTCAAAAAGAAAAGAATCCAGGTAATCCTGGTCTTCCAGGTATTTCAAGCCCCGATAGACCGTGGCCAGATCCAATTCCCCCGCCAGCCGTTCGTGGATCTGCCCCGCGTTCAGGGGGGCGGAACTCTTGGTGAGCAGGGTCAAGAGGATTTCCCGTTTCTTCGTCATGGAAGGAAATATAGGCAGGACAGGAATAAAAGTCAAAGATTTTTGCAAATGATTTGCACATTTTTATAAACAAACCGCCCAGAGAGGCCGGGGAGCCGCCGGGACTGAAAAGCCGCCCTCGGGAAGGGGGCGGTCAATGATAGGGGGTCTTGCGGAAAATTCTGGCCTTGTCGAACACATCCGCCTCGCCGCGGAAGTAGCGAAAAAACTTTTTTCTCACCCCGTAAAAGGTGAGGAAGAAGATCAGGATGAAAAATACCAGGATCACCGGGTCCAGGGGAAGACCCCGCCCAAGGGTGATCACCGCATAGGCTGCGGGGAGGGTCAAGGCGGCGGCCACGGCGCAGAGAGAGACCCAGCCGGTAAACCCCAAGGTGACAAGAAACACTAATAGGCAGACCGGAGCGGCCAAGGGAGCTTGGGCGGTAACGGCTCCTACGGCGGCCCCGAACCCCCTCCCCCCCCGGAACCCGGCGAAAACCGGGAAAATATGGCCCAGCACCACCGACAGGGTGGCGGCGATGAAGAGAACCGATTCCGGCAGCCCCCCGCCGAAGAAAGAAAACCGGGTCACAAAAAAGGCCGCCGCAAAACCTTTGAAAATATCCACCAAGGCCACCGCCAGGCCGATTTTCCATCCCAGAATCCGGAAGGCGTTGGTGGCCCCGGTGTTCCCGCTTCCGTGGTGACGGAGATCAATCCCCTTGAAAAGTTTTCCCAGCACAATTCCCGTGGGAAAAGATCCTAAGAGATAACTGACAATAATAATAACCGGCAAATCTTTCATCACTTACCTTCCCTCAATTTTCCCTGCGGCCAGGACCGGCCAGCCTTCCCGAAGGGCCCGCCGGAGCAGCCTTCGGTCGGGATTCACCGCCACCCGGCGGCCCGCCGCCCGAAGCAGACTCAGGTCCCGGTGGCTGTCGGTATAAAAGGTGCACTCATCCAGGTCTATTTCCCGGACCCTCAGGTAGTCCCGGACCCGCTGCTCCTTGCCCTTCTGAAAGGCGGGCAGACCTTTCATCCTTCCGGTGGTGACCCCCCCGGCCATTTCTAATTCCGAACAAATCACCTGGTCTATTTTGAAATGCTCGGCGAATGGAGCCAGAATAAACCGAAAGGAAGAGGAGGCTAGCATAACCTCGGCCCCCCGGTCCTGCAGGGTTTGAATCAATTCTACCATTTCGGGATAGAGACGGCGGCGGAAATCCTTATCAAAAACCTCCCGTGCTAATGTATTCAGGGACTCTGCGGATATCCCCCTGAAGGGAGGGAAAACCCGGCGGAAATATTCAGGACGGACACCGAAAACGGTGAAGAGGATAAAAAAATACGGCACGTAAGCGGCCATGCTCCAGGGGAAGATTTTTCGCCTGAACCCTTCTAAAAGAACCGTTTGGACCGTGGACCCCTGGATGATGGTTTTATCCACATCAAAGATGTGAAAACGGCTCTGATTGACCCTGTTCATGCCTTGAAGTACTCCCTTCTCCGGAATTACCGTGGTTTTAGTATATTTCCAAACCCGAACCGGCACAAGGCCGGCTCTTTGCCGAGGGTTTTTTTCTTTACTTACCCCGGGGGGTACATTATACCTTGTATATGAAACGCACACACCTCATCATTCTTAACCCCATTGCGGGAAAGGGTACGGCGGAAAAACGAATTCCCGAACTGCGCGGACTCTTCGACACCGCTGGCCTGGATTACACCATTTACCTCACCGAAGCCCCGGGCCATGCGATTTCTCTGGCCAAAGACCTTGCCAGAGAAGAGAACGCCGCCGTCATCGCCGCCGGGGGCGACGGGACCAGCAACGAGGTGCTCAACGGCCTCATGACCGGTAAAGGGGAAAACGTTCCGCTCTTCGGGGTCCTTCCCCTAGGGCGGGGCAACGATTTTGCCCACGGCTGCGGCGTACCCGCCGACCTGGCTGAAGCGGTGAGAATCGTCGCCGGGGGGAACCCCGCCCCCCTGGACGTGGGCCTGGTCACCGGAGGGTTCTATCCCCAGGGAAGGTATTTTGGCAACGGCATCGGTGTGGGATTCGACACGGTGGTGGGGCTGGAAGCGGCCAAGATGAAACATGTCCACGATGCCATGGCCTACGTCCTGGGGGCCTTGAAAACCTTAATCAAGTTTTCAAAATCGCCGGTGATCGAACTTTCCTTCAACGGCAAAATTATCACCGCCGAAGTGATCCAGATATCCCTGATGAACGGGACCCGTATGGGCGGGCTCTTCTTCATGGCCCCCGATGCGGTCAACAGCGACGGACAGCTCGACCTCTGCATGGTAAGCCGGCTCAGTCGGGGCAAACTGATGAAAACCATCGTCCACTACACCAAGGGTACCCAGAAGAACCTCCCCTGGGTTGCCACCGACCGGGCCGCCGCCTACGGGCTCAAAGCCCTCAAGGGAGGCATGATCGTCCATGCCGACGGAGAGACCATCTGTACCGACGGGAAAGAACTGATGATTGAGTGTATTCCGGGGCCTCTACGAATTTTAAAAAAATAGAGCCGGGGACATCCCGTGGGTTTCGTCCCCGGCGAAGGCGGTTAAACTATTTCTTCAATCCCCAGGGGATATTTTGACAGGGGCTCAACTGCGGTTTTTCCGATGAGGATGGGATTCTCGTAACGGAAGCCCGCCTCGTCTTCCGGGGCGGCGTACTGCATAGCGCAGATGACCAATTCACCGGCCCGGTAGGAATGATCGGGATCGGTCCAGTAGGGCATAGGACTGTCGCTGTCCGAACCGATCCTCCACTCATCGCCGAATAAACCGATGCCGTGTTCGCATCCCGGAACCACATAATCGGAACATCCCAGGGTTTCCGCCCGGGCGAACATCACCTCCGCCAGAGAGGCGGGGGTGCTTTCCTCTTTCCAGGCTCCCAGGACGGTGGATACCAGATCCACAAAGTTATCCGCATGCCGCCGCAGCTTCGCACGGGCCGGACCTATCAGGTAGTTGTGGGCATGGTCTCCCAGGGCCAGACGGTGCATGGAATGAAGATCCACCATCAGCGGTTCCCCCGCCCCCAAGGGCCGGTTGGTCGGGGGAGTACAGGCTCCCAGGGCGGTACGCCGGCCCGATGACAGCTCGTTGAGTCCCGCAAAATTCCATTCCGACACGCTGCCCGCCCGGCGCATGGCCAGGGCGCCGATACCGGCCACCACCGTCTCGGTGAGCCCCTTCCAGCCTCCGTTAACCAGGGCTTCCCTCACCGCTTCGTGGCCCGCATCAACCTGGCGGGCAGCTTCACGGAAACGGGCGATGGTGCCGGCATCCTTGATGACGCTCATGGCATCCACCAGGGCGTGGGAGTTAATAAAGGCAAAACCCCCAAGAGCCTGGCGGAAGGCTTCGTACTCGTAGTGGCTCAGGTATCCCTCGGGGGTCCAGGTAGAAAGGCCGTCTTCGTAACCGAGGCGGCCCCGCTCCAGCCCCAACTCTTCCAGGATATAGTCCGAGACCGCCGATATCTGATCCATCCCTCCCATGGGAGCGTAGGCCCGGATGCAGTCTTCGGGCAGCCAAGTCTCATCGGCTAGGCGGACCGCATCGATGACGAAGGTAAAAAGAATCGGATCGCCTTTGGCGGGAATCACCAGGTAGCTTCGCCAGGGACAGAAGGCATCCAGGATAAAACTCATGGTTCGGGGCCGGGTGGCCAGGTAAACATCTATTCCGTTCTTCGCCATGGCCTTCTGCAGGTCAGCGACCCGGGAACGGTGGTCGATGTAGTAGGGGCTTTCGGGGGTTAAGTCGTAGGGCATATTCTCTCCTCTTTCCGGAACCTCTCCGGATTTAATAGACGGTGGGGATTTCCGACAAGATACGGTTGATCCTGTCGGCCAGGGATGACAGGCGCAGGGCCTTGGCCATGTTGCCCTTCAGGGTTAGTTTCCCCGTCATCAGGGCTTTCTGGGAACTAAGCTCTCCCCGGGTGATTTTGGCAAAAACCGCATAGTCGCCGAAGATGCGGAATTCCGCCGGAGGAACGGCCGAATCGGCTACTTCAAAACGGGAGAGCTTGCCATCCCGGCAATCAATCAGCAGGGAACGGTCCTTGGCATCGGGGCAGTTCCGGTAGACATTCACCATGGACGCCGACAACCCGTTCATCTTGGCCGGATCCAGTTGCCGCTCCAACTTTTCCCTGGCCAATCGGGCCCAATCAGCGCTGAGATACTCAACTTCTTCGCTCATTATTTTCTCCTTCTTGAATGAATTTATGAATTTTTCTTTCATTTTTTCATTCTTAGCCACAACAAAGACTTTGTCAAGGAAAAGTAAAAATAGAAAATAAGGAGAAAAAGCCTACCGGTGACGGAGGCCGTTGATGATGAGATTGAGTCCCGCGTTAAACCGGCGCTGCACCGCGGGAAAATCTTCTTCGTAGGACTGCCCCACCAGGACCCGGTACAGGGAAAAAAGCAGTTCCGCCGCCGCCAACGGTTCTTCCAGGTCAAATTCACCCCGGGCTACACCCTCTTTGAGGATTCTCTCGATCTGGGAGGTGGAAACGGCGTTAATCTTTTCCAACGGCGTACTCCGGTAGTCCGGAGAGGCCACCGCAGGAAACAAGGTTCGGTCATGGGAGAGGATGCGGCGGAGCCTCTGATCCTGGGCCAGATAATCAAAGGCGGTTTGACAAAGGGCAGTCAGACGGTCGGTAACCCGGCCGGTTTCCTCCCAGGCCCGGTCCGCCGCCTCGATGCTCCTCCGCTGCCATGCCCCAAAACCGTATTCCACCGCCTTATGGTACAGGTCACTTTTATTCTCTGCATAGAGATAGATGGTACCGTTGGCCACTCCCGCCCTTTTGGCAATATCACCTATCCCGGCCTTACGGAAACCCAGATCGGCAAACACATCCAGGGCCGCCTCTAAGAGGGCGGCTTCCTTTAACTCTCTTTTATCGGGTCCGTCACTGTTGGAAACCATACTTCTATTTGTTCATCTGTCCTGCCCTATGTCAAGGGTCTCGCGGTTTTGAGAAATTTCCTTCCAATATTGACATCTGTCCCGGAATGAACAACACTGATAGAAGCAACTTTGGGAGAGTCTTAATGACCGGAAATATAAAATATTCCCAGTCCCTGCTTCGGTCCATGATGGAGAGTCCTGAAAACCTCCTTATCTGGGCGGTGGACCGGGACTACAACTACCTCTTCTTCAACAACCCCCACAAAGAAAAAATGAAACAGTTCTGGGGGGCCGATATCGAACTGGGGAAACCCATCCTCTCTTACATTCTCAAAGATGAATATGTCAACGGTGTTCGCGGTCATTATGAAAACCTCATAAAAGGCTGGCCCGGCGTCGCCCAGGATGAACTGGTGGACAATGAGGGCCAGGTCAGATATTTCGACAATTACGGAAACCCCATCTATGACGATGAAAAAAATATCATCGGTCTGGTTCTCTACGCCATGGAAGTAACCGACCGGGTGAAAGCGGTGAAAGAACTGGAGAGGCTCTCTATCACCGACAGCCTGACCGGCCTGTACAACCGAATCAAAATCGAAGAAGCCCTGGGACAGGAGATTTCCCGGGCAGAGCGGTACGGCCATCCCTTCAGTCTGCTCCTCTTAGATGTGGACCATTTTAAACCGGTGAACGACCGGTTCGGCCATGGCATGGGAGATCAGGTTCTCGTCGAATTGGCGAAAATCCTTAAAGACAACCTAAGGGAAGTGGATGTGTGCGGCCGCTGGGGAGGGGAGGAATTCATCATCATCCTGCCGGAAGCCAGTTTGAACAGCGCCGTGGTTATCGCAGAAAAAATTTGCCGGAGCATAGAACAAGCCCGGTTTCCCCATGAAGAAATAGTCACCTGCAGCATAGGTGCAGCGGAATATATGAAAAAAGAAACCTCGGAGGCTCTGATACACCGCACCGACACGGCCTTGTACCGCGCCAAAGATCAGGGACGAAACCGGGTGGCCGCCGACCCGGGAGCGCCATGACCCTGGACATCCTCTCGGTCGTCATGATCGGGTTTATCCTGATAGAACTTTCCAACGTCGTGGTCCTCTATTGCCGGCCCGGGTCACGCCGCGGCAACGGCATGGGAGTCTTCAAACCGTATAAAAAGGCGCAAGCCGATCCCGAAGTTTATGCTCTGATCACCTATCTTATCAACTGGGTGGCGGGGGTAAAGCTCATTTTCATCGTCCTGATAGGGGGCATCGCCGTGGGGGGGGACAGGAACCTCAAGGCATTCAGCGTAGGGGCCTTGATTCTCTCCATTGCCACCTTCTATATCAGGTTATATCCAGGCATTAAGAAAATGGATGGTCAGGGCCTCATCGAACCGAAGGGGTACGCCAAGACCCTGGGCCTCATGATCGGCGGGTTTATTTTGATTTTTTCCGCCGCCCTGGCGGTTTATCTGACCGGCCCGCAGGGGGGATGAACGCCGGGCGGCGGGGTTTCCCCCGGCCCCCGGCAAGGATCTACCGTATCTTCCCCACAAACTCCCGGCCGTATTTTCTCGCTTCGGCAAGAATCGCCTCATCCGGTTCCCAGAGAGTTTTTAAACCCTCATCGACCACTTCAAAGCCGCACTCTTCCAGCGCCTTGGTCAATAAAGGAACCGACTCACCGCTCCAACCGTAGGGACCGAAGGCGGCGGCCTTCTTGTTCTTAAAACGGAGCCCCTTGACCTCTTCAATAAGCGAAGCCATGGACGAGAGGATCCCCTTATTGATGGTGGGGGAACCAAAGAGCACCGCCTTGGACCGAAAAATATCGGTGATGTTATCGTTTTTATCCCGCTTGGCGTTATTAAAAAGCCGAACGTCCACATCCGGATCCGCTTCGGTTATTCCTTTGGCAATGGCCTCGGCAACCTTTCGGGTACCGCCCCACATGGTGTCGTAGACCAGGGTAATCCGGTTTTCCTGGTAGTCGCCGGCCCACTCAAGGTACTTCTCCACGATCTGTACCGGGTTATCCCGCCAGATGACCCCGTGGCTGGTGGCGATCATATCCACCGGAACCCCTAAAGAAAGAACCTCTTTGATTTTTTTAGTCACCAGGGGACTAAAGGGGGTGAGGATGTTGGCATAATACTTGATGGCTTCGGAGTAGAGTTCATCCTGATCGACCAGATCGTTAAAGAGGAACTCGGAAGCGTAGTGCTGCCCGAAGGCATCGTTGCTGAAAAGAATGCTGTCGCCGGTAAGGTAGGTGAACATGCTGTCGGGCCAGTGAAGCATGGGGGCTTCGATGAAGACCAGCTGCTTCCCGTTGCCGATATCCAGGGTGTCCCCGGTTTTAACCACCTGGAAGTTCCAGTCCTGATGGTAGTGTCCTTTCAGGGATTTCACCCCGTTGGCGGTACAATAAATGGGGACATCGGGAATCCGGCGCATCAATTCCGGCAAGGCGCCGCTGTGATCCACCTCGGCATGGTTGGCCACGATGTAATCAATCCGGGACAAATCAATCTCCCGGGCCAGATTTTCGACGAACTCCTTGGCGAAAGGCATCCACACCGTATCGATGAGGACAACCTTCTCTTCTTCCACCAGATACGAATTATAAGAGCTGCCCCGGTGGGTGGAATACTCATCACCGTGGAACCTGGTCAGTTCCCAATCGATCTTTCCCACCCAATGGACATTGGACTTTAACAGTTTCTTCATCTTGGCCTCCCTGATTTTAACCCGCGCCCGATTAAGGCTTGGGAGTTTTTACGACTAATACGACAAAAGGTTTATCCGAGGTATTGTGGAGGCCGTGGGGAATGTCTTTAGGACTCTCCACCAGGTTTCCGGCGCTCACCGCTTCCCGCTCATCCCCCACCTCAATCTCACCGGTTCCTTCGATAATGTAGAAGAAGACTTCCACCGGAGTCCGGTGAACCGGCAGACTGCTGCCCGGGGCAAGCTCTATCCGTACCACCTCGACCTCATCTTTCACAAGCATTTTCCGGGCGGTCACCGCGTTCTTGTCGTAGGCCACCTGCCCTTCTTCGGTTCTTACAATATTCATTATTCTCTCTCCTAAGGATATTTTTGCTTTGTTGTCACTGACAAGTATAGGCAATGAAAAGGCTAAAGGCTGTAACCCATGTTACAAAGAGGAAGAAAATTGTCGCAAAGAGAGATTTTCAGCCCCATTTTTACCGGAGAGGCGGGCGAAGCTAACCGTTTTTTGTTTAATTCACCGGAGCCCTTTAAGGGCGCTGAGCAGAAGAAGGGGATTCGCATTGCCTATCTGCTCGAGGCGTTCGAAGTTGTCTTTCGTCTCCGTGTCGGAGCCGGAGATAATCAGTTCGTTTTTATTACGCCGGTACCATAAAAAGTGGCGTTCCCTGATGGGCCATATCTTCATCTTTTCCAGCCACTCATCCAGGTGGGAACAAATGACCACGTGGTTATCCTCTCCGGTGAGATGGTAAACACCGGAGTCCGCCAGGGCCAGCACCAGCCTTTTAAATCCATACCGCAAGCATGAATCGTTCCTGAAACCGTCAAAAACCAGGACCTGGGTACCCAGGGAAAGGTCGTAACCCTGCAGACGGAGTCCCCGGCGAATGGCCACCAGCTCCCGCCTAACCTGCGCCGCCACATCTCCATTCCTGGGCGCCCCCTGCCGGTCCGACCGCCAGTCCCGAAGCTGCGCTTCATATTGACCATAGAGGCGGATACGGCTGAGAAAGTTCTCCGTGTCCGAGAGGAGCTTCCATACATCGGAGAATTGTTCGGTCAGGGCATTTGCCAGTTTAGAGACTTTCGCCTTTCCCATGCGACTTAAAACCCTCCGGGGCCAGTATAGTGGAAAGGAGGGGGTTGGGGCGAGAGGGGATTTTAAGGTTTTAGAGAAGGAGGATGGGGAGTCCCCCGCCACGGGGCGGCCATCCTCCCGGGATCGGGAGGATGGGAAGGGGTTAGAACTGCCTTATGGGCAGAGTTTGGTAGCTATCACGGCCAAATGAAAGATACTTTCGTGTTGGAGTCCAAGCACCGTCAGCAATCCAACAAAACCTATTGTCGCTGCTGTATTGAGACGAAGATACAATAGAATCCGATAGACTTATTGAGGAAACCACATTGATCAGTTCCTGTATTTCATCTTTGCTGGGCATGAACCAATCGGCATATGACCCTTGAGTATAATCCTTACACAAAAGCGCCCAGTACAGGCCTTCACCATTTGCATCTATTATAGCATCGGTATTGGTTTTGCCAAAACCAATGCCGGTTCCGTTCCCACCAGGCACGCCCAACTCAAACCAATCGCTGTTACACCATCCGGCATTGTAGTCAAAGACATAATTCGGGGAAACCTCCATATACCGCCACCCATCGGAGTAACTGCCCTTGTCATAGAAAAGAATCCCACCCGCCGGACCTGTAGTGTTCGCAGCATAGGGCTTTATGGTAGCTGATAATAGTGTTGAAGCACCTTGTCCATCCGCTGCCTCAACTCTAACGGTTACTTGACCAGTCGCCACTCTCGCTATAACCGTTCCAGCGGAGACCGTAGCTATGGTTTCGTCAGCTGATGACCAGACAACCTCTCTTCGTGTGGCCGTTTCAGGAAAAACCATTGCCGTGAAACTTTCTGCAGACTCGTATAGAAAAGTAGCTTCACTTTTATTTAACGTAATGACCTCAACCTTAACCCCCACCATGGATGTCCCAGGATCAGACAACAAACTATTTCCCGAAGAATTTTTGGCCCGTACCCAGACATGGTAATCGTCATAATCATCAAGGTTTTCCAACCTGCAGGAAGTTCCGGTCAAATCGGTGGGCCCGTTGGGCGAAGAAGGAGGGGTACCGCTCTTGTCGTAATAGACATCGTAGTAAGTGGAGGCCCCGTTGTTTGAAGTCCAGGAAACATCCAACTTACCGCTCCCCGACTCAAAAGGGACGGGAGAAACAGTCGGAACTGAAGGTAAAGCGGGCTTTGTAGTAAACGAGACTTGGGCACCGTAGGCGGTAGCAATGCCGTTGGTGGCATAGGACCTGGCGTAGTAGAAGGTTCCTGCGGAAAGCCCGGTCATTAGGGCAGAGTAAGAACCAAGGCCCAACCCGTCATCGCTCTTGTGATTATCATCCATGGTCGGATTAGGAGATGTCCCCCAGCATACACCCCTCTCGGTAATAAGTTTACCGCCGTCACTCTCAATCTTCCCCTCCACGATGGCGGTGGTTTCATCAATGTTGGTTACATTATTCGTAAACAAGACCACCGCTGCCAAGGAAACTGCTTCCAGCCGCCTCACCTCAATCTCATCAATAAGGGGGTTGTCACAGGAACTTAGAGCTAAAATCACCAAAGCCATCAAGGAAACCGGTCGTAACATTCTCTTCATCATGGACATATCTGAACACCTCTCACAGGGTAAATAATCAATTGAAAAGCTAAAACCAGAAGACCCCGGTTTCAACGGCAGAGGCCCGCACACCCTGGGCGCCCGATCCATCGGCCTTCACGATGACCGCATACTGATCTGCCAGATGGGGGTCCAGACTCCGCAGTTCCTGCAGAGCCGCTTCCGCCTCGTCGCTTTTCCCCAAAGCCGCCGCAGCCCGGGCCAGATTGGCCTGCAGTTTGGCATTCCGAGGATACGCTTGGATGGCCTGTTTATAATACCGGTAGGCTCCGGCGGGGTCGGACTGCAGCATCAGTATGTTTCCCAAATTGACCAGCGCCGAAGAGCTGCCCGCCTGGGCGGCATCCTTAAAGTACTCTAGAGCCTGGGGATAAAACCCGTACTTGGCATATAACACCCCCCGGTCGTTGGCCCCCCGGGCATAGGAAGCCCCCCTCTCCAGGGGGCCCATCAGCTCGATTCGGGAGGATAATTCACTGGTAACCACCGCAGCCAATTCTGCTGCGAACCCCTTAAGGACATCGGGGGTAGCGG
>CAYYNJ010000055.1:9037-12582 GCA_964472775.1 uncultured Spirochaetaceae bacterium | reverse complement strand
GCGGTTCCTTTCTGGTTTTCCAGAAGAGCCAGGGCCACGGCGATGTTCACCGAGCCCCAGGCCGGATCGGCCCACCGGGGCTGGTTGATGGGAGCCACCAGGGTCAAGAACTCATCCCCGGATCCGGGGATTTCCGCCCTGAGGATCCGGGAAAACGAATGAAACCCCGCCGCTTCGGTAAAATCCGATTCCTGGTATTGAATGCCCCCCTCTTCCAGTCTTTCTTTAATGAGATTCAAAAGCTGGTGTTCACCGGCGGATCCTTCGGTGCGGGGAAAAAGCTTGGAAATTACCCTGATATCGGTTACTATGTCATGAGGTTCCGCCGTGCCGGTGAGCGACGCGGCCGGTGGAGTTATAAGTATTAGCAGGAACAGAACCAGGGGGATCAGTTTTCTCATTGTTTTTACAATAGGCAAAGCGAAGTGATTCGTCAAGGAGACTCTCCAAGGAAAGGAAAAAGCGGATGATGACGTTGGGGACTGATATGAAATGCATACCAATTATTGGCCAGAGAAAATCGATAAGATCTTTCGAGGAGACCCCTTTAGATCCGGAGGCCCTCACCCGGGTTCTTGAGGCGGCTCGCCTCGCCCCTTCGGCCAAGAACCGGCAGTCGTGGCGTTTTATCGTCGCCCAGGATCCTCAGCTGCGCCGCCGCATCCAGGACGCCGCCTACGGCCAGGAACACGTGGGGCAGGCTCCCGCCGTCATTGCTGCCTGTACCACCAACATAGATTACCGCATGCCCAACGGCCAGCTTTCTTATCCCATCGATCTGAGTTTCGCCGTGGCATCCATGATGTTCCAGGCCCAGGCCGAGGGATGGGGAACCTGTGTGATTACCACCTTCAGCGAAGCGGAGTTAAAAGAAATATTCACCGTTCCCTATTCCATGAGGGTGGTGATGCTCCTTCTGGTGGGGGTTCCCAAAGAAACCGAATCGGAAACGCCCCGGAAACCCCTGGACCAGATAGTCTCCTACGACCACTGGTAAAATAGCCCTCCTAATTCATGCTGTAGCGGAGGCTCTCTCTTTCGGCGTGGCGCCGGAGGGCCAGGTCTATCAGGCGGGAAGTGAGCTCCCGGGGAGAAAGACCTCCCTCCCGGCACATCATGGGAAACATGCTGATGCTGGTGAATCCGGGAATGGCGTTAAGTTCGTTTAGATAAAACTCTCCTGTCCTGTCATCCAGAAAAAAGTCAACCCGGGCAAAACCCGACAGACCCGCCGACAGAAACGCCTCCTCGGCGGTTTTTCTGATCCGGTTGGAGAGGTCTTGATCTATCGGGGCGGGAATGATGATCCGGGCCCCCTGGGGGTCCACATATTTGGCCTGATAATCGTAGAACCGGTGGCTGGAAACTACCTCGCCCAGGGGAAAGCTGGTCACCGGGCCGTTTCCCACCACGGAACATTCAATCTCCCGGGCTATCAAGCATGGTTCCACCAAGAGCTTTCTGTCAAAAATGAAGGCTTCTTCCAAGGCCGGTTCCAACTCCTCGGGGCGGTCCACCCGGGAGCACCCCAGGGAGGATCCGGTGTTGGCGGGTTTGACAAAGAGGGGATATCCGAAGGGGGCAAGTTCCTGCCGGAACCGGTCCATGCTGAAGTCTTTATCAGCCCGGCGGGCCTGGGAAAGGGATAGGAAGGGAACCACCGGGAGGCCGTGCTGGCTCCAGACCTTCTTGATCATTTCTTTATCCATGGAGAGAGAGCACCCCAGGGTATCGGCGCCCACATAGGGAAGGCCGGCGATTTCCAGGGCCCCCTGCAGGGTACCGTCTTCGCCGAAGGAACCGTGAAGCACGGGAAAAATAAGGGCCTTTTCCGGAAGGTTTTCGGGGCCCGAAAGACCCGCGCCGGGTATCAGCGATACCCTACGGGAGGGATCCTCCTTCAGGGGCATCTGATCCAGGGGGTAGGCCAGGTCCCTCTCCTGGAGATACCAGATTCCGGTTTTGGCGATTCCCACCAGCCAAGGGGTAAAACGGCTGCGGTCCAGATGGGTGTAGACAAAAGCGGCGGAGCGCAGTGAAACCTCATGTTCCCCGGAACGGCCGCCGTAGAGAATAATAACGGTTTGTTTTTCCATGCCTTCCTTTGTACACCGGATCGAACCCGGGGGCAAGCGGACCGTTTTCGGCAATTCACTTTTTTCGCATTTTGAAGGTAGAGGTTGTGCTCAAAATCGGGTATTTTAAAATGCCTTCGATACTCTGATAATTTCCGGGAAAGAGAGGACCGACCTTTCATGGACATAAGCAGGACACCCTATCTCACTCGGCAGCTTATCGCCTACATCGGCAACAAACGCCGGCTTCTGCCTTTTCTTTCAGAGATCTTTCTCCGCCTTCGGGAAGAGGGGTGTCAAACCTTCTTCGATCCTTTCGCAGGTTCGGGGTCGGTATCGAGGCTCGCCCGGACCCTGGGATATGATGTTACCGCGGGGGACTGGGAATTCTACTCGTACCTGGTGAATGCCGCCCATCTAGGGCTCAACGAGGCCGATTTGGGCCGTTTTTTCCCCGACCGGGGCGGTTTGGGGGCGGTCTTGGCGGAACTGAACCGCCGGGGGAGGGACGGCACCGGTTCTGAAGGTTATATCAGCCGCCATTACGCTCCGGCGGATACCCTCCGGGCGGACTTCCGAAGGGAACGGCTGTTCTACACCCGGGAGAATGCCCTTTTTTTGGATAGGGTACGGGAAGCCATCGAAGAATGGTATCCCCGTTGGGGCGGTCTGGTTCCCCCCGGGTCCTGGAAGGCAGCGGAGGGTGCAAACCACCTCTTTGCCCCCCCGGCCCTGCCGGATCGGGAGATGAAGGAAAAAGTCCTTCTCACCGCCTTGCTGGTCTATCAGGGCGCCACCCGGGCCAACACCTCCGGGGTTTTTAAGGCGTTCCATAAAGGATTCGGCGGACATGGAGGAGACGCCTTGTCACGGATCATGAGCCCCATGAGCCTGGAGCCGCCGGTTCTCACCGATGCGGGATCGGGCCGGGCGGTATGGATGGGGGCCGATGAGTTTGCCGCCGCCTTTTCCGGGGATCTCTACTATTTGGATCCGCCTTACAATATCCACCAGTACGGAAGCAACTATCACATGCTCAACAGCCTGGCCCTCTGGGACAAGCCTCCGGTGGATGAGCGGCGCCGGGAAGACGGATCCCTCCGCTCCAAGGGGGGCATCAGACCCGACTGGGTTAGAACCCGGAGCCCCTTCTGCAGCCCCCGGTCCGCCGCCGCTGCCATGACCGCCCTGCTGGAGAAAATCGACGCCCGAATCATCGTTCTCAGTTACAGCACCGACGGCATCATTCCTTTCGAACAGATGTTTGACCTGCTTTCCTCCCGGGGAGAAGTGGAAGTCTACGGTACCGACTACATCAAATACCGGGGGGGCAAGCAGAGTCTGGGACGGAAAAACCAGAACATAGAATTTCAGTGGCTTCTGCGTTGCGGTCCCAGGGGCTCCTCTCGGAGCCGGGCTCGGGCGGAGCGGTTTCTTCTGGAGCATCGGATCATGACCGGGCGAATCACC
>CAYYNJ010000055.1:7889-9027 GCA_964472775.1 uncultured Spirochaetaceae bacterium | reverse complement strand
GCCAGGGTTTTGTGCCCGAAAGGCTTATGGAGCTGTTTCAGGTTTCCTCAAATATTTCTCCCGCCGGTCCGGTTCAACCCCCGGACCGGGATCTTGAGGGCGGCGGGACCCTCGGGCCCGCCGGGGCGGCCCGGGACCGGCTGGTCTGGACGCCTCCTGAAGGACCGCCCCTGGAACTGCCCCACCGGCGGGGTTACCGTTTCCTCAAGAGCCCGGACCGCAAGGCGCTTTCACCGTATTCCGAAACGGTACTCAGAGAGTTAGAGGCGGGCTTAACCCGGGCTCTCTGCCGGGATCAGGAAGAAGAAACAGAAACCCTTCTCTCCCTGCTGCAATGCGGACTCACCAGCCCGGAACGGCGCTATCTGACCCGCCGGTTTCTGATAGCCCTGCGCAAGCTGGCCCATAAAAAAAACCGCCCCGTCTTCAGAAAACTGATGGACCGGGCGGCGGCGGCAGCCCCCTCCCTCCCGGAAGGGGGAAGGGAGCTGACGGTTTCACTGGAAGAGCTGGACCGTATTGCCCTGCTCCGTTTCGACGGTTAAAGGGTTTTGGAAACCTCTTTCAGGGTATCTTCCAACCGGTTAAGCACTTCGTCGATTTGGTCTTTGGTGATGATCAGGGGCGGTTCAAACCGGATGGTGTTGGCGCTAATCAAGGTACCCGCCACCAGGACCTTCCGTTTGAAAAGCCCGGAAGAGACGCTGTAGCCGATTTCGGGGGTCACAAAATGCTGCCCTATCAGAAGGCCCTTACCGGTCACATCCTTGTAGATCCCCGGGAACTTTTTGGCCAAATCCTTAATTTTGCCCATGAAGTAGTCGCCGTTTTCGCCCGCTTTACGGGGCAGGTCGTCCCTTAGGGTGACTTCCAGGGCGGTGATGGCGGCGGCGCAGGCCATGGGATTGCCCCCGGTGGTGGTGGTGTGGACGAAGGGGTTGGGATCTTCCAGGGCGTTCCAAATTTTAGCGTTGGACATGAAAGTGCCGATGGGCATTACCCCGCCTCCCAGAGACTTGGCGGTGCAGAGGATGTCGATTCGGTGTCGTCCCTTGTCAAGAGTGAGCGAGAACCGCTCGCGGAAATGGACCTTGTCCGCCTGTTCGACAGGGACCGCGCGAAGGGCCTCCTGGTAGAA
>CAYYNJ010000055.1:0-7879 GCA_964472775.1 uncultured Spirochaetaceae bacterium | reverse complement strand
GTCCACCCCCCAGAGGGTTCCGGTACGGCCCATACCGGTCTGTACCTCGTCGCAAATCATGAGAATGCCGTATTTATCGCAGATCTGCCGGACCTTGGGCCAGTAATCATCGGGGGGAACGATGGCCCCCGCCTCTCCCTGGATCGGTTCGGCGATGAATCCCGCCACATCGATGCCCACCTGGGCCAGGATGGCCAGTTGTTTGTCCAGGGCCTCCGCATCTCCGAAGGGAACAAAGTGGTTCTGGGTGCCGTAGGGCTGCATGGCGTAGCGGTAATCCTTCTTACCCATCACCGCCAGAGACCCGGCGGTCTTTCCGTGAAAAGCCTTGGTGGTGCTGACGAAGGTATGCTTCTTGGTGTAGAGCCGGGCCAGCTTGAGGGCCCCTTCGATGGTTTCGGTTCCGCTGTTGACGAAGAAGGAATGATCGATGTTCCCGGGGGTCACCTTGGCCAGAAGGCCTGCCAGGGCGCCCCGGAGGGGATCCATCAGCTCTTGAGTGGGGATGCCGGACCGGCCTGCCTGGGCCCTTACCGCCTCTACCACCTCGGGATGGGACCACCCCAGGTCCAGGGCGCCGTAGCCGCCGAGGCAGTCGATGTATTCGGTTCCGAACACATCGTAGTAGTAGATTCCCTCACCCCGCCACTCGGTGCCGGCATAGTCGCCCGCTTCGGTGACGGATTTCCGGTATTCCACCCAGCCTTTGTTGAAATGATTGACGAAGTTTTTTACCGTTTCCTTGGAGATCCACTGGGCGGTTTCGGTATCCAAGGTATCGGTTCTGGTAATTTTTCCCCATTTTTGGGCATATTCGATGGCGTCTTTGTATTCCATTTTAGTAAACCTCAATTATAGAGCCTCCCGGTTTTTCAGGACCCGGGAGGCCGTGTTACCCGTTACACCGCTACGATTCCGGTGATGAGAAAGAGAATGGCCGCTATTCCCGCCGCCAGAATCCCGTAAGGAGCCTGGGTGAAGGCGTGCCTCAGGTTGTCGCAACCCGTGGCGGCGGAGGTGAGGATGGTGGCGTCGGAGTAGAAGCAGATGTGGCTTCCGAATCCTCCGGCGGCGGCCACCGCACCGATGACGATCAGGGGGTTAACCCCCAGGTTCAGGGCGATGGGGATAACCATGGGGATGGCGATGACGTACATACCCCAGGAAAGACCCATGATGAACTCGGTGATGGCCAGGACGATGAAGATGACCAGGGGCAGCATCTGGGGCGTCACATGGGCGGTGGCGGTGGTGATCACGTATTCCAGGAACCCGATGGATTCGTTGGCGGCGGCGAACATGTAGGCCAGAACCACCATGATCAGGGGCATGAGCATGTTCTTCACCCCTTCGATGACCAGGTCAAAGAACTCCATCTCGGTCATGATGCCCTGGAAGATGTAGAAGAAGAAGGTGAAGGTCAGGGTAATCAGAACCCCCGCCTGCATGTCCACGTCGGTGGCGATGGTGGCAATAACCAGAACGATGATGGGCAGAAAGAAGTTCATCAGCTTGGGCTTCTCGGGGGTAACCGTCTCTTTCCCGCCCCGGATGTCGATCCGTTCCGATCCCGGAGGGGCTAATACGCCGGTTTCCTTGGCCCGTTTGTAGGCAGCCTTCATGGGACCCATCTTGGGAATTACCCCCATGATCACCAGGGGCACCACAAGAACGGCGATCCAGGCGTAGAAGTTGTAGGGGATGGACCCGATGAAGTACTTCACCCCTTCGCCGTCACCCACCAGACCCTGCTGCTCGATCAGGCTGCCCATGAAGATGACCCAGGTAGAGATGGGCACCAACAGGCAGACCGGGGCGGCGGTGGAGTCCACCACGTAGGCCAGCATTTCCCGGGGTACCTTGTGTTTATCCGTACAGGGGGCCATGCTGGAACCCACGGTGAGGGAGTTCAGGTAGTCGTCGATAAAGATGACGATTCCCAGTACCCAGGACCACATGAGGGTGCTTTTTTCGGAGTGGGCTCTTTGGGCCACCCAGTTACCGAAGGCCTTGGCACCGCCGGCCTTTTCCACCAGGGCGATGATGGAGCCCATGAGGCCGCAGACGATGAAGAGCCAGCCGATGTCCTCGTTGATCATGGTTTCCAGGAGCGCATCGTTCCAGGGCCAGAAAAAGCCGGTCTTATAGGCCATGATAAAACCGAATACCGAACCCAAAACGAGGGACTCCAGGATCCTCTTTGTCCAGAAAATGTAGAACAGCAGGAACGCCGAGGGCAGAACCGTGAGAACCCCCATGTTCTCCGGGTCCGGCACCAGGGCACCGATGACGGCGAAAGCGGCGATGAGAACCGCCCAGATGATGATACGCTTTTTGATGGTCCCCTTGTCATGGGTGGCCGAAAACGTACCATTTTCGTTGGAAATAGTCTCTGTGATGTCTTTTGACACGTAAAAACCTCCTTAAAAAATCATGTCAGTTAATTATTACCCAAAAAAACCTGGGGTCAATGAAAAATAAGGGCCGAAAAAGACAGTGCCGCTGACATGGCGGTGTCGCCGCTCTGATACGGTGTTGACACGGCGCGGTTGATTCATAAGAATGGCCTCATGTTTCATCCCTTTGATATATTAGATTACAAGATACTTCAGAAATTGAAGGAGAACGCCCGGGTTCCGGCGGTGGAGATCGCCCGGGAACTGGGAGAGAGTGAACGGAAGATCCGGAAGCGGATCGACCGGATGGTGGATCTGGGAATCGGTAAGTTTACCGTCATGATCGATCCCCTTGTTTTCGGTTACGGCATCACCGTGGATATCCTCCTGGAGGTGAAACCGGACTGGGAGGTGTCGGTGGTGGACCGGCTTACCCGGATGCCGGAGCTAAGCTACATTGCCAACGAAGAAAACGGGAACCAGATGTCCATTCAGGCCCGGTTTAGAACCGTGGAAGACATGTATACCTTTCTTCGCACCACCTTGGCGGGGATAGACGGGGTTTCCATCACCAGCTACGCTTTGGTTCCCCGGGTGCTGCGGGACGTGGAGCAGTGGATGCCCCCTAAAGAAGACTTCGGACGTTTCAGGGGGTAGCCGGACCCGCGGGGGGGGGGGGGTAAAAAAAGGCCGCAGGAAAATATCCTGCGGCCTTATCCTTTTTTAGGGGTTCTAATTCCCGTTCATATCGTGGAGATACTGAAAGTAATCCATATCGGTGGACAGGGTCTTCCTGAACTGGGGCAGAGTCTTTCTGTAGGACTCGATGGAGCGCCAGAACTCGTAGAACTCCGCATCCACCCGGGCTGCTTCGGCGTAGATCCTGGTGGCTTCGGCGTCGGCCCGTCCTCTGATCTCTTCCGAGGTTTCATAGGCCCGGGAGAGGATGCTCCTCTTTTCGTTGTCCAGTTTACCCAGCCATTCCACCTTCTGGCCTTCCCCGATGGACCGGTAGCGCTGGG
Source organism: uncultured Spirochaetaceae bacterium (assembly GCA_964472775.1). Lineage (GTDB taxonomy): Bacteria > Spirochaetota > Spirochaetia > UBA9216 > UBA9216 > CAYYNJ01. The sequence goes on along the minus strand of CAYYNJ010000055.1, from coordinate 4,461 downwards.
CCACCTTGTTCCGCTCGGTGATCATCCGGTTGTAAACGCTGGCGGTCAGGTCGTCGGAGTAGCGGATCTGGCGGATGATAATGTCCACCAGGTCGATACCGTACTGGGGCGTCACTTCCGAGGCCAGGTCGTACATCTCTTCCGACAGCCTCTGCCGTCCCTTCTCGATATTCTCGTAGAATTTCTGCTCTTCTCCCACCGCCACTTCGATCTCGATCACGTTTCCTTCGGGATCCTTGATAACGGTTTCTTCGGATTCGGGGATGATGTTGATATAGTTGGAATTCCTCACCGCCTCCCGCAGGAGGTTCTCCGCCACGATGGTCCGCACCGAGGAATCTATTACGTCGTCAAGCCGGGCGAAGGCGTTGGTGATGGTGGTTACCGAGGCGTAAAAGAGGGCGGGGTCGGTGATCTTCCACCGGGCCGTGGCGTCCACCCAGATAAACTGGTTCTCCGCCGTGGGAATCCTCTGGGGGTCGCCGTCCCAGGAGAGAATCTTCTCCGGGTATTTCACCACCGTATCCACCACGGGCATCTTGAATTTCAGCCCCGCCTCAATGTTGGTATCCACAATGGCTCCGAACCGGGTCACCACCGCCTGTTCGCCCTCCTGGAGGACGTAGAAGGGGCCGGCGGCGATAAAAAGAATGGCGATAACCGCCAGTACCGCGAGTACAACAACTAGCTTTTTCATTGGGTGCCTCCCTGGAGGTTTTTCAGGGGAAGGAAGTTGTCCAGACCCCGGTCGATCAGGTCGGTGCCCTGGGGATCGGAGAAGATATCCTCCATCATTTCGATGTAGAGCCGGCTGCGGGTGGCTTCCTTGGCTTCTTTGTATTCTTCGTAGACCGAAAGGAACCGGGCCACATCACCCCGGGCCTGGTTGACCCGCTCGGCGGCATAACCTTCGGCCACCTGGATGGCCTGGGCCGCCTGGCCCCGGGCCTTGGGGATCTCCCGGTTGTACTCTTCCAACCCTTCGTTGATCAGCCGTTCCATGTCCTGTTCAGCCTTGTTGACGTCTTCGAAGGCGTCCTGAACCTCACCCTTGGGGGGGACGATGTTCTTGAGCTGTACCGTGGTAACCTGGATGCCCAGACCGTAGAGGTCGAAGTTCTTGTTCATCAGATCCTGGGCCTGCTGGGATATGTTGGATCTCTCCGATCCCAGGACCGATAGGATGGTCCGGTCTCCCACCAGAACGTTCAGCACCGACTGAGAGATGTCCCGGATGGTTTGATCCTTAAACTCCACGTTGAAAAGCCACGCCCGGGGGTCCACGATGCGGTACTGGATGGCCCACTGGACGTCGATGATGTTCAGGTCGCCCGTGAGCATCAGGGATTCTTCGGGATACTCACCGCTGGAGTAGACCGTCTCGATCCCCGGCCTGTCGGTACGGTAACCGAAGGGCATGGTCTGGATGATTTGGGTGGGAACATTAAAATTTTTCTCGATTCCAAAGGGGGCTTTCATATGCAGCCCCGGTCCCGTAATTCTGTTGAACTTGCCAAACGTTAAGATAACCGCCTGTTCAGACTGATCCACCATGTAGAAACTGGAAAGACCGCCGGCCACCAGGGCCAGCACCACCAGGACTATCACGACGGTTCGAGGTTTGAAGGGCAGATTGACGTTCCGCGGACTCACGTCTCTTTCAGACATAAGACCTCCTCACTAAATTTGTTTTTCTTACTACACTCACCCTTTCATAGTACTAATAGGGAAGGAAATAGTAAATTCATTTGTGAAACTTTTCCCCCTAGGGACTTTTTTGCCCTTTCCTCAGGATCCGGCCCAGTTGTATCGCCGCCAAGGGACCGCAGGATCCTCCCAGCACAAGGAGCCAGGGCAGGAGGCCCAGGGGTGATGTATCCATGCCCCGGTTAAAGAAGGGGAGGTAAATCACCAACAGCTGAAGCGCCGCCGATATTCCCAGGGAGAACAAGAGGAAGGGATTATCCAGCAACCCCTTGTTGAATCCAAACGATTCCTTTTCACGGACGTTGAAGATATGAAGCAGCTGACCGAAGGCCATGGTCGAGAATGAGATGGTTCGGGCGGTGGTTTCGTCCATCCCCATTTTCAGGGAAATAATAAAGGCCGCTAAGGCCCCCAGTCCGATCAAGGCGCCGTTACCCAGCACCTTGATGAGGAAGGACCGGGTCACGATGGCCTTTTCCGGATCCCGGGGTTTCCGCTTCATCACCCCGGGCTCGCCCCGTTCCCAGGCCAGGGACATGGCGGGCAGTACATCCACCACCAGGTTGAGCCAGAGGATCTGCAGCGCCAGGATCGGCATGGGAAAACCGATGACAATGGCCGCAAAGATGACCATGATCTCGATGAAATTGCAGCTGAAGAGGAAGTAGATAAATTTTTCGATGTTGTCGAAGATCACCCGGCCTTCCCGGACGGCGTCCACGATGGTGGAGAACCGGTCGTCCGTGAGGATCATGTCGGAGGCTTCCTTGGCCACCTCGGTGCCCCTGATGCCCATGGCGACACCGATATCGGCTCCGTCCAGGGCGGGGGCGTCGTTTACCCCGTCACCGGTCATGGCGGTTACCTCATGGTCGGCGTTTAACGCATGGACGATCTGCAGCTTATTCTCGGGGGAGACCCGGGCAAAGACCGAGGTAACCAGGATCTTTTCGGCCAGCTCTTCCACCGACATGCGGTCCATCATGGCTCCGGTTATGACTTCGCCCTCCTGGTCCATGCCGATGCGGCCGGCGATGATGCCGGCGGTCTTCGGGTGGTCGCCGGTAATCATGATTACCCTGATCCCCGCCTCCCGGGCTTCCTGCACCGCCTGCTTCACATCTTCCCGGGGCGGGTCGATGATTCCCACCAGCCCTAAAAGAGAGAAACCTTTACCGAGGGCCTCCCGGATGGACTTTTCAGAACCGTCACCGGTATAGTCTTCAAATTCTCCCAGGGCCAGGACGCGTAAACCTTGGCTTGCCAGTTCATCGTTGGCGGCGGTCAATGACGTGGCGGCATCGGTGCCGATCTTTGACAGCCCGATCAGGGCATCGGGGGCCCCCTTTATATAGAGCCTGTCCGGCCCCGCCTCTTCGGTGTAGGCGGTAACCATATATTTGTCCTTCGAGTTGAAGGGTAGTTCTCCTATCCGGGTATGACTTTGCTGTTCCAAGGACTTTCGGTTTATCGAAGCTTTTTCTCCCAATACCACCAGCGCCCCTTCGGTGGGATCCCCGATGATGGCGTATTCTTCCTCCTTGACCAAGCTTGCGTTGCTGCAGAGCACTCCGGCCCGGATCAGTTCGGCCAGCCCTTCATGACGGGACGCTGAAACTTCTTCTCCGCCGGAGAGAATCTTTCCTTTGGGAATATATCCCGACCCTTCCACCTCAAAAGTCTCTCCCGATATCAGATGGATTTTAGTAACCGTCATCTGATTCTCCGTGAGGGTGCCGGTTTTATCGGTACAGATTACCGTGGTAGACCCGAGGGTTTCCACGGCGGGAAGGTTTTTCACCAGGGCGTTGTGGGAGGCCATGGTCCGCATTCCCAAGGCCAGGGTGATGGTCGATACCGCAGGCAGGGCTTCCGGAACGGCGGCTATGGCTAGGATGATGCCGATCTTTATCATGGCATAGAGCTGTTCCCCCGCCAGAACTCCGATAACCGTTACAATAAATGCCACCGCCGCCGAAATGATGATGAGGGTTTTGCCCAGCTTGGTGAGCTGTTCTTCCAAGGGCGTTGACTGCTCTTCCTCCCGGCCGATCATGCCGCTGATCCGGCCCAGTTCCGTCTCCATCCCCGTTCCGGTGACCAGGACATAGGCATTGCCCCTGGTTGCGGCGGTTCCGGCGTGAACCATGTTGTTCCTGTCGCCGATCGATGTGGTCCCCTCTTCTATAACGGCATCGGTTTTTTCGACCGCCTCCGATTCGCCGGTTAAGGCCGACTCGTTACAGGCAAAATTGCTGGTTTGGATGATCCGTCCATCCATGGTGACCGAATCTCCCTCCTCAATGAAAACCAAGTCTCCTAAAACAAGTTCGGTAGATTCAACCTGGGTGACCGTTCCGTCTCTGACCACTTTGGCGATGGTTTTTACCAGTTTTTGCAGCGATTCCACCGATTTCTGGGCCTTATACTCGGAGATGAACCCCGATAACACGGCGATGAGAATCGCAATAATGACGGCCACCCCCTCAACCGTGTCCCCCATGGCGAAGGCCACGGCGGCGGCGGCGATGAGCAGGTAGACAATGATGTTGTTCAGGTTGCGCAGCAGGATTTTCCAGGGGGAGACGGCCTTCCCCCCCGCCAGGGCATTGGGACCGAATTCGGCGAGCCTTCTGGCGGCTTCCTCCCGGGAAAGGCCGTTTTTCGGGTCCGCGGCCAGCTTCTGGATCACCTCGTGTTCGGTTTTGTTGTACGGGTCGATTATCCGGTAATCCATGGTCTGCCTCCTGGGGT
>CAYYNJ010000054.1:11289-12646 GCA_964472775.1 uncultured Spirochaetaceae bacterium | reverse complement strand
CACGCCCAGCGCGCGCAGGTCCGCCGCGGCCCGGTCCACGGCGAAGCCCTTGGCGCCGAACTGTTGGATGCTTTTAATTCCACCGGTGTGGCTTTCAAGAAAAAGGAAGATACCCACAGAATGGCGGAGGCCAACAAAGCCTTTTCCCATTACCGTTGGTAGATTTGACAGGCCGCAGGGGATCTTTGTCCACTGCGGCTTTATTTTTCCGTTTCGGGGAGTTCCCTCTTGACCAAAAGAGGGATTATCTCTATAGTACGGTAGCTTCGTAAGCTGAAAGGGTCTGATAGTCCCCGGATGCTTATATTCAGGCCAAACCAATCGTCCTTTGAAGAGGTTTCTTCGGTCGAGGATGGTAAGGTGGTGGAGATCTCACAGAGGTCTTTCTCTCCCTCTTCTCGGGGGTTCCCCTTATCTTCTTGAAACATCCTCTTCTTATTTACAGGTGATGTCTGGTCTTATCGATTTTTATCGGCGGAGTCAACCTGGTTTTTTTGCGCAATTGCCGTGGCAGGGGCCACGAGTAGATATTTTTATGAATTCTTTAACTAGAGCCATCTGAGTTCTTAAGGAGGAAGTAATGGCTAAAGACAAGTTTGCAAGAACGAAGCCGCACATTAACGTCGGTACAATCGGCCACGTAGACCATGGTAAGACAACGCTCACCGCAGCGATCTCCATGTACTGCACGAAGAAAAACGGCGGTAAGGTGATGAGTTACGAAGATATTGATAACGCGCCCGAAGAAAAAGAGCGTGGTATTACCATTAACACTCGTCACATCGAGTACGAGACGGACAGCCGGCACTACGCCCACGTGGACTGTCCGGGGCACGCCGACTACATCAAGAACATGATCACCGGTGCTGCCCAGATGGACGGTGCGGTAATCCTGGTGGCTGCCGACTCCGGTCCCGAGCCCCAGACCCGGGAACACATCCTCCTGGCCCGTCAGGTAGGTGTGCCCAGTCTCATCGTCTTTCTGAACAAGATGGACCTGGCCGACCCTGACCTGGTTGAGCTGGTTGAGATGGAAGTTCAGGAGCTTCTCGAAGCCTACGAATTTCCCTCCGACTGCCCCATCATCAAAGGTTCCGCCTTTGAGGCCATGACCAATCCCGACGATCCCGAGAAGACCCAGTGTATTCAGGATCTTTTGGATGCCATGGACTCTTACTTCCCCCTTCCCGAACGTGATGTTGACAAGCCCTTCCTGATGCCCATCGAGGATATTTTCTCCATCCAGGGCCGGGGAACCGTTGTTACCGGACGTATCGACCGGGGTGTGGTTCATGTGGGTGAAGAAATCGAGATCGTCGGTATTCGCCCCACCCAGAAGACCACCTGTACCGGTGTT
>CAYYNJ010000054.1:0-11279 GCA_964472775.1 uncultured Spirochaetaceae bacterium | reverse complement strand
GGACATTTACATCAAGAGATTCTATTTAGCGAAAAGGGTGGAATTACGAAACGCACGAATCCTACTTTGAAGATTATCGATAAATATGCAAGCTTCTTGACGAAGGTCAGGCCGGTGACAACATTGGTGCCCTTCTGCGGGGAACCGATAAGAAGGCCGTTGAGCGCGGACAGGTTTTGGCTAAACCCGGCACCATCAACCCCCATGCCAAGTACAAGGGGAGTGTTTACGTGCTCAGCCAGGAAGAGGGTGGACGTCATTCACCGTTCTTCTCCGGTTACCGTCCCCAGTTCTACTTCCGGACCACCGACATTACCGGTTCTGTTACCCTCCCCGAGGATAAGCAGATGGTTATGCCCGGGGACCACACCGAGCTTATCGTGGAGCTGATTCACCCCATCGCCATGGAGAAGGGACTTCGGTTCGCTATCCGGGAAGGTGGACGGACCGTTGCTTCCGGTCAGGTAATCGAAATCATCGAGTAGTTTTATTGAAGGAGCGCCGTTGTGAGCAAACGGCGGCGCTCCTTTTTTTGGAGGAAAAATGGCCAAGGATAGAATCCGCGTTAAACTGAGAGGGTTCGACGTTGAGTTGGTTGATCAAAGCGCGCGGTCTATTGTTCAGACAGTAGGCAAGGCTGGTGCCAAAGTTGCAGGCCCCATCCCGCTGCCTACACGCATAAATAAATATACCGTGCTTCGATCGCCACACGTAAACAAGAAGTCTAGAGAGCAGTTCGAGATGAGAACTCATAAGAGACTCATTGATATTCTTGACCCTACATCAAAGGTTATGGATGCACTTATGCGTCTGGAACTGCCCGCAGGGGTTGATGTAGAGATTAAGCAGTAATCTTAGATTAAGCAATTGGGGTGTGCGATGTTAGGGCTTATCGGCAGAAAAGTCGGAATGACACAGGTATTTGATGAAAAAGGGAAGTTGACCCCCGTAACTGTAATCAAATTCGACGAAAACGTTGTTGTAAGTGAAAGAACCGAAGAGAAAGAGGGTTACACCGCCTGTGTTTTAGCGTCCGTTGATAAGAAAGCTAGTAGGGTTACTAAACCTGTGGCCGGACAATTTCCGGAAGGTGTTAACCCTAAGAGATATATCCGGGAATTCCGGGATTTTGAAGGTGAATATACGGTCGGCCAAAAGATGGGTGTCGAAATCTTTGAAGATATGGATTTAGTAGACGTCATCGGGACTACCAAGGGAAAAGGTTACCAGGGTGTTATGAAACGTCACGGCTTCGGCGGTGGACGCAAGACCAACGGCATGGATTCAAGGGTGGCCGCGCTACTCACGGTTCCAAGTTCCACAGGGAAAATGGTTCCACCGGTATGGCCGCCTGGCCTTCAAAAGTTATCAAGGGTACGAAGATGGCTGGACGCATGGGCTTCGATAAGAAGACTGTCCAGAATCTTAAGGTGGTTCGTGTAGATGCGGATCGTCAGGTTCTTCTGGTAAAGGGTGCCGTTCCTGGAACGGTTGATAGTATGGTCATCGTCCGCGAAGCGACGAAGTCCCGTTAACGTAAGGGGTGAGGTAAAGCTATGAAAGCAAAAGTCTTTTCAGTAAAAGGCGAAGAGCTAAAAGATATTACCCTTAACGATGCGGTTTTCGGCCGTGAAGTGAGTGAGGGAACCATCTATTATGCGATTAGAAATGAATTGGCCAACATGCGTGTTGGTACCGCCTGTACTAAAACTCGAGCAGAGGTAAAGGGCAGCGGCGCCAAGCCTTGGGGTCAGAAAGGAACCGGCCGTGCGCGGTCCGGACATAAGCGCTCTCCTGTATGGGTCGGCGGTGGGACTGTCTTTGGGCCTAAGCCCCGGGATTACAGTTACACCATGCCTAGAAAGATGAAGCGTGTGGCTATGAAGTCCATCTTGAGCCTCAAGGTTCAGGAAGAAAAACTCAAAGTGGTGGAGAACTTCTCCATTGAGAGTGGTAAGACTCAAGAGCTGGTTGGAATTCTCGGTAATCTGGTGTCTCCCGAGAGGACGGTTATCATCCTCAAGGATAATGACCAGATGATTAAGCGGGCCGGTAAGAATATTCCCTGGGTTCGGTTTCTCTCCTTTAATAGGCTGAGGGCCCATGACCTTTTCTACGGGAAAAATATTCTTGTTATGGAAGGGGCCGCCGAGAGTCTGAACGAATTTTACGGTTCGAAGGCTTAAGGAAGGTAGAGATGGAAGCAAGAACGGTTATTATTCAGCCCGTTTTAACGGAAAAAACAAATATCCTTCGAGAGGGCGACGATAAAAAGTATGCTTTTAAGGTAGATCCTCGTGCCAATAAGATTCAGGTCATGGCGGCGGTGAAGGAGATATTCTCTGTGCATCCGGTAAAATGCAATATTCTTACTGTTAAGAGCAAGCCCCGGATGACCCGTACTAAATCGGGAATGAGGAAAGGTAGGACCACGTCTTGGAAAAAGGCAGTTGTCACTCTTAAGAAAGGCGAAAAAATTGACGCCTTCGAAGGTGTATAGGAGAGGGGAATAAATGGGAATCAAAACTTATAAACCAAGAACCCCGAGCCTCCGGTTTACCACGACCCTCACCTTCGAGGAGATTACCGAAAAGAGCTCGGAAAAATCCCTGACTAAGGGGATGAGTTTCAAGGCCGGCCGCGGCGCAGGGGGACGGATCAGTGTCCGCCGCCGGGGCGGTCAGAACAAGAGAAAATACCGCGAGATTGATTTCAAGCGTGATAAGGTCGGTGTTCCCGGTCTGGTGTCTACCATTGAGTATGACCCCAACCGGTCTGCCAATATCGCCTTGATTAACTACGTGGATGGCGAGAAGCGTTATATCCTGGCCCCCAAGGGGCTTAAGGTGGGAACTCAGATCATGAACGGTCCTGACTCTCCCATCGAGGTGGGTAACAACCTTCCTCTGGAGAACATTCCCCTGGGTTTTCAGATTCACAATGTGGAACTGCAGCTCGGCCGGGGCGGACAGCTTGTGAGAGCTGCCGGTACCGGTGCCTCCCTGGTGGCGAAAGAGGGGGACTATGTAACCCTCAAGATGCCTTCCGGTGAGATGAGGATGGTATTCAAGAAGTGCTCCGCCACCATCGGTGTGGTGGGTAACGAAGACCACATGAATGTTTCCATTGGAAAGGCGGGACGGTCTCGCTGGCTCGGAAGACGCCCCAAGGTGCGGGGTGTTGTTATGAACCCCGTGGATCATCCCCATGGCGGTGGTGAGGGTAAAACCTCTGGTGGACGTCATCCGGTTACTCCCTGGGGTAAACCGACTAAGGGTGCTAAAACCCGTAATAAAAAGAAGTCGTCCGGTAAGTTCATCGTCAAGAAGCGGAAGTAGGAGTGAGCTGTGTCTAGATCAATTAAGAAGGGACCTTTTATCGAGAAGAAGCTCTATAAAAAGATCCTCGAGATGAAAAAGGCGGGAGATAGCAAAATGATCAAAACCTACTCCCGTACTTCGACGATTATCCCCGAGATGGTCGGCCTGACCCTTTCCGTGTATAACGGAAAGGCCTGGGTGCCGGTGTATATCACCGAAAACCTGGTGGGTCATAAACTCGGCGAGTTCGCTCCGACCCGGCTTTTCCGGGGACATGCGGGCTCTGATAAGAAATCCAAGAGATAGGTGAAGAAATAATGGAAGCGAAGAAAGGTTATAGAGCATTATCCAAGCACGTCCTAATTTCTCCCACCAAGTTGAGAAGGGTAGCCCGGGAAATATCCCGCAAACCTTATACGGAAGCTGTCGCCATCCTCGACACCCTTCCCCAGAAAGGGGCAGGACTGTTGCTGAAGACGGTAAAATCCGCTGCCGCCAACGCCTTGGTTCAAAACAAGAAGCTCGATGAAGAGATGCTCTTCATTAAAGAGATTCAGATCAACGAAGGGCCTCGGCTGCGACGGGTTTGGCCCCGCGCCAGGGGTAGACGGGATATCCTCCTTAAGAGGATGAGCCATATTTCCGTCGTTGTTGACGAAATTGCGGGATTGGGGGAGTAAAGTGGGTCAGAAAGTTAATCCGATAGGTCTGAGACTTGGTATCAATAGAACGTGGAATTCCAAATGGTATGTGGATCCCCGGGAGTACGCTGATACCCTCCATGAAGATCTGCTCCTGCGGAAGGAGCTCATGAAATGCCCCGAAACAAAGGGTGCTGAAATTTCTGATGTGGAGATCATCCGGCACCCCCAGCGGGTAACGATCGTGATCGAAACCTCCCGTCCCGGTATCATCATCGGTGCCAAGGGGTCTAACATCGAAAAAATCGGTGCCAGACTGCAGAAGGTGGCGGGTAAAAAGATTCAGCTGAAGATCAAAGAGGTGAAGCAGCCCGATGTGAACGCGCAGATTATTGCGTTGAATATCGCCCGGCAGCTGAAATCCCGGAGTTCTTTCCGGAGAACCCTCAAGATGGCCGTAGCCAACGCCATGAGAGGCGGTGTCCAGGGCGTCAAGATCAAGATTTCCGGCCGTTTGGGCGGTGCCGAAATGTCCCGTACCGAACAGTACAAAGATGGCCGGGTGCCTCTGCATACTCTGAGGGCCAACATCGATTACGGTTTTGCCGAGGCAGATACAACCTTCGGCGTGATTGGTGTGAAGGTCTGGGTATTTAACGGTGAAGTTTACGGTAAAGACCGCAAAGAGGATGCCGGATTGCTCGTGAAGAAGAAGAAAGAGCGCACCGTCGAAAGGAGTTAAGGGAAATGCTTAGTCCGAAAAGGTTAAAATTTAGAAAGACGCAACGCGGTAAGATCAAGGGCGATGCTACCCGGGGGAATACCATTTCTTTCGGTGATTTCGGGCTGGTTGCTCTGGAGCCTAAGCTTATTACCAACCGGCAGATCGAGGCAGCTCGTATCGCGATGACCCGTCATATTAAGAGAGGGGGAAAGGTTTGGATCAGAATCTTCCCCGATAAACCCTATACCAAGAAACCCGCTGAAACCCGAATGGGTAAGGGTAAAGGTAATCCTGAAGCCTGGGTTGCTCCGGTTAAACCTGGAACCATAATGTTCGAGATGTCCGGTGTTGATTCCAGTCTGGCTCAGGAAGCCATGGCTTTGGCGGGTGCTAAACTGCCCATCAAAACCAAATTCGTGGAAAGAAGGGGTTTGGAGTAGGTTATGAAGAACTCATTCAAAGATTTGACTTATGATGAATTGCTGACCAAGCGGGAAGAGCTGAAGAAGAAGGCGATGGATCACCGCTTTAATAAGGTCCTTGGGCATGTAGAAAATCCGGTGGAAAAACGTATGCTTCGCCAGCAGATAGCCCGGTTGAACACACTCATTCATGAGTATGCCTTGGGTATTAGGCAGAAGTAGGAGCAGGGAAGTGGAAGAAAAAAGCAAGAAGAAGGTTTTTACCGGCCAGGTGGTCAGCGACAAGATGGATAAGACCATAGTTGTGGCCATCGAGAACCGTAAACTTCACCGGCTTTACAAGAAGTATGTGAAGTACACCAAGAAGATCAAGGTGCATGACGAGGCTAACGATGCCAAAATCGGTGATACCGTTTCGGTTATCGAATGCAGGCCCCTGAGTAAAGATAAGTGTTGGCGCCTGACCAAGATTGTCGAGAGAGCAAAATAGAAGTTCCGAGGAGTTAGGTTATGGTACAAATGCAGACATACCTGAACGTGGCCGATAACAGCGGCGCCAAACGTGTTCAGTGTATTAAGGTGTTGGGCGGAAGTAAGAGGAACTTTGCTGGAGTCGGTGATATTATCGTCGTCGCCGTCAAGGATGCTCTCCCCAATGCCGCTTTGAAGAAGGGAACCGTACAGAAAGCGATCATTGTCCGTACCAAGAAAGAATATAAGAGGGCGGACGGGACCTATATCAGGTTTGATGATAATGCCTGTGTCATCATCGATGCCAACAAGAACCCGAAGGGAAAGCGTATTTTCGGGCCTGTGGCGCGTGAGTTAAGGGACGGAGGCTACATGAAGATCGTTTCTTTGGCTCCCGAGGTTCTCTAAGGTAGAGAGGTAGAAGATGAAACTTAAGAAAGAAGATACCGTGAAGATTATTGCCGGTAAGGATAAGGGAAAAACCGGTAAGGTCTTAAAGGTCAACCGGGAAAAAGGAAGGGTCATCGTCCAGGGTCTCAATATGGTGAAAAAGTCCATGAAACCCAAGAGTCAAAACGACAAGGGCGGCATCATTGATATCGAGGCGGCTTTTGACGCTTCCAATGTAATGATCGTTTGCAAAAAATGTGGACCCACCCGGATCGGCATCAAGGTTGACGGTGAGGAAAAAACCAGAATCTGTAGAAAATGCGGGGAAAGGCTCTAATGAACGGATACACACCAAGACTTGAAAAGATGTACGGAGATGTGGTCTCCGGTGAGTTGCTGAAAGAGTTTGGGTACTCCTCAAATATGCAGATTCCCAAAGTGGTAAAGGTGAGTGTCAGCTGCGGCGTGGGAGATGCGATTGCCAACAAAAAACTGTTGGAATCGGCCCAGAAAGAGCTTGAAACCATCACCGGCCAGAAGGCTATTCGAACGAAGGCAAGAAAATCTATCTCTAACTTCAAATTGAGGGAAGGGATGGAGATCGGTACTAAGGTAACCCTGCGCGGAGACATGATGTGGGAGTTTTTAGATAGACTCATGAACGTTGCGCTTCCCCGTGTAAAGGACTTTAGAGGAGTTAACCCCAACGCTTTTGACGGCCACGGGAACTACTCCTTGGGTATAACGGAGCAGATTATTTTTCCTGAGATCGATTACGACAAGATCGAAAGGGTCAGTGGTCTGAATATTGCCATCGTGACGACGGCAAAGACCGATGCGGAAGCAAAGGTTCTTTTGTCGAAGTTGGGAATGCCTTTTAGGAAGTAGGGAGTAAATCATGGCCAAGAAATCAATGATAATAAAAGCCCAGAGGACACCGAAGTTCAGTACCCGCAAAGTTAATCGCTGCCGGGTCTGTGGACGTCCCCGGGGTTACATGAGAAAGTTTCAGATGTGTAGGGTCTGTTTTCGCAAGCTCGCCAGTGAAGGCATGATTCCTGGCGTAACCAAATCGAGCTGGTAGGAGAAGTAAATGGCAGTATCAGATCCTGTAGCGGATATGCTAACCAAAATCAGGAATGCCAGTGCGGCTGGATTTGAGAAGGTAGACGTAACTACCTCCAAGCTGAAGCTGGAGATTGTTAAAGTCCTGAAGAACGAAGGATATATTAAGAACTTCAAGAAAGCCACCAACGATGGTGTCAATTATATCAGGATTTTTCTTAAGTATGATGAGGCGGATCGTCCCATTATTCACGGTATCGAGAAGATTTCTAAACCCGGTAGAAGAATCTACTCCGGTTATAAAAAGCTTCCCCGTGTGTACAAGGGATACGGTACCATCATCGTGTCGACCGAGGGTGTTACCACCGGTAAGAAAGCCTCGGAAAAGAAGGTAGGCGGCGAGCTTATCTGCACCATCTGGTAAAGGGGGGATTTTATGTCTCGTATAGGAAAAATGCCCATCGACTTGCCGAAGGGTGTTAAGCTGACCATGACCGACGGAATCCTGACTGTGGAAGGGCCCAAGGGCTCCTTGACTCAGGAGATTCGTCCCGAGGTCGAGTTGAAGATTGAAGATAATGTAGCCACCGTTTCTCCCGTTGTGGAAGATAAGGCCGGCGGGGCCTATCAGGGTCTTTACCGGACCTTAATTAACAATATGGTGATCGGAACGACCCAGGGATACCAGAAGACTCTGGTTATCAACGGGGTAGGTTACAGGGCGGAAATAAAAGGTAAGGTTGTGATGCTCAATTTGGGCTTCTCTAACATTATTGAATATCAGCCCCCCGAGGGAATCACCATTACCACCGAGGGTACCACCAAGGTTATTGTCTCTGGTGCCAGTAAGGAAATGGTAGGACGTGTTGCCTCGGAAATCCGCGGACTTCGGCCCCCTGAGCCCTATAAAGGCAAGGGTGTGCGGTATGACAATGAAACCATCCGGCGGAAAGTCGGTAAATCGGGTTCTAAGTAGGTAGCGGTATGAAGAGAGTTGCAGAAAAAACCGAAAAGCGCATCAGGCGCAAGAAGCATATTAGGAAGAATATCTTTGGTACCGCCGAGCGGCCTCGGCTTACTGTTTACCGGAGCAATACCCGGATTTACATTCAGGCCATTGATGATTCTATTGGACAAACCATCGTTTCCGCCAGTAATTTGGAGCAGCCTAATCGGGAGATTAAAAGAACCGTAGAGGGAGCCGAGAAGCTGGGAGTGATGATTGGTGAACGGCTGAAAGAGAAGAATATTGAGACCGTGGTTTTTGACCGGAACGGTTATCTCTATCATGGTATTGTTAAAGCCGTCGCAGAAGGTGCCCGTAAGGCGGGCATCAAGTTCTAGGGGGTTAGCTTGGAAAAGGGTAGAGACAACGAATACGTCGAGAAGCTTATTAAGCTGAACAGGGTCGCCAAAGTTGTGAAGGGTGGTCGGAGATTCTCCTTTTCCGCCCTGGTTGTGGTAGGCGATAAGAATGGAAAGGTTGGTTACGGTTTTGGTAAGGCCAATGATGTTTCCGAAGCGATTCGGAAGAGCGTTGAAAAAGCCAAAAAGAATATGATCACCATCCCCGTTAAGAACAACACGATTCCCCACGCTTGGGAGGGTCAGTTTAAGAGCGCCAAGGTGCTTCTGAAGCCCGCCGCTCCCGGTACTGGTATTATCGCCGGCGGCCCGGTTCGGGCGGTTATGGAAGTCAGCGGTATCAAGGATGTGTTGAGCAAGTCCCTGGGCTCTAAGAACACCATGAATATTACCAAGGCAGTCTTTGACGGTCTTGAGAGTATGATGGACGCCCGGGTTGTCGCCAAAAACAGGGGGAAATCCCTCTCTGATATGTGGGGTTAACAGGTATGAAAAAGGTTAGAATCAGATTGGTTCGATCCGTGATCGGCCAGAATCCTACTCAGAGAAAGACCGTTAAAGCTCTGGGACTCAAGAAAGTTAACTCTGTGGTGGAGCAGAACGCCACTCCCGATATTCTGGGAATGGTGAACCGGATTTCCCATCTCGTTCAAGTTGAGGAGATTAACTAATATGGCAGAATTAAGAGCACCCAAGGGTGCCACTAAGAAAAAGCAAATAGTGGGACGGGGAAACGGTTCTAAGGGCGGCACCTCAGGCCGGGGCAGCAACGGACAGAATGCCCGTTCCGGCGGGGGCGTGCGTCCCGGTTTTGAAGGGGGGCAGATGCCTCTTTACCGCCGGATCGCCCGGAGGGGATTTTCCAACTATCCCTTTAAGAAAGAATATCAGCTTGTATATCTTCGGGATATCAACGATAGATTTGAAGCTGAGGACACGGTAAACTTTGAAACTCTTAAGGAAAAAGGGCTCGTATCCGGAAAGTCCGGACTTGTTAAAATCCTTTCGAATGGCGAAGTTGATAAAAAATTCTTCGTCGATGTTGATAAGATCTCCGGCTCTGCCAAAGAAAAAATTGAAAAGGCCGGTGGGAAAATCATAGTTGAAGAAGGTTCCAATGGCTAGTAACAGTTTAATGAGCATCATGCAGTTGAAAGATCTTCGTACCAAGATCTTTTTTACTGCTACCATGCTTATAATCTTTCGATTGGGCGCGACAATTCCCATCCCGGGAATCAATGTCAACGCCTTAAAGCTCTATTTTATGGCTCAGGAAGGTTCTGCCGGAATAGGCATTACCGAGTACATCGACTTCTTCTCCGGCGGGGCGTTCACTAATTTCTCGGTGTTCATGCTGGGAATTATGCCCTACATCTCGACTTCGATTATTATGAATCTTCTGGTGCTGGTTTTTCCCGCCCTGAAGAAGATTTCCGAAGAAGAGGGGGGCCGTAAGAAGATACAGCGGTATACCCGGTATGCCACCGTTTTGGTCTGTCTCCTTCAGTCCTACGTGGTGACCGTTTATGCGGATCAGATCCCCGATGCCATTACCATGGCTAAACTTCCCTACACCCTGGTGGCCATGCTTACCGTTACTACGGGAACCATGTTCCTCATGTGGATTGGTGAGCAGATCACCCAGAGGGGTATCGGGAACGGGATCTCCCTCATAATCTTCGCCGGTATCGTCGCCAGAATGCCCCAGGCTATTGTTCAGCTGGTGCAGTCTGTAAGGGCAGGAACCCTCAATCCTGTTTTTATCATCATTGTGTTCGCCATGTTTGTGGCTATTGTGGCACTGGTGGTTTACGAGCAGCAGGGACAGAGGAAGATTCCTGTGCATTACGCCAAAAGGGTAGTGGGTAGGAGGATGTACGGTGCACAGAACACCTACATTCCCTTCAAGATTAACCCTTCCGGGGTAATTCCGGTCATCTTCGCATCGTCGATCTTGACCTTTCCTATACAAATCGCGTCCAGCTTGGGACCCGAGGTGAAATGGCTTGCCAAATTCTCCTACTGGATACGTCCGAATGGTGCCCCCTATCTGATTATCTACACCATTCTGATAGTCTTCTTCGCTTACTTCTACACTCAGGTAACCCTGAACCCCTTAGAGATTGCGAGGCAGATCCGGGAGAACGGCGGATCAATTCCGGGAGTGCGGTCTGAAAAAATGGAAGAGTATCTGACACGGATTCTTAACCGTATCATTCTTCCCGGATCGTTGTTTCTGGCGTTTATCGCTATTATCCCCTCGATAATACAGATATTGTTTAATTTTCCTGCCAGTGTCGCCATGCTTATGGGGGGTACATCCCTTCTCATCATGGTCGGTGTTGATCTTGACACCATGAGTCAGATTGAGGGACATCTCCGGATGCACCATCATGAAGGCCTGGTCAAGAAGGGGAAAATTCGTTCAAGGAATCTTTAGGTTCCAGGAACTTTAGTTCCAAATTAGCAAGAGGTAGAACGATGAAAGTTCGTGTTAGCGTAAAACCGATGTGTGAGAAGTGCAAGGTAATCCGCAGGCGTGGTGTTCTCCGGATTGTGTGCGATAATCCTAAGCACAAGCAGCGGCAGAGGTAGGAGGAGAAAATGGCGAGAATTTCGGGGGTTGACCTCCCTAATAAAAACATCAAGATTGCTTTGACCTACATCTACGGTATTGGCCGGTCCGCCGCTGTGGAGATTTGTACCAAAGCCGGAGTTGATCTGGACAAGAAGGCAAACGACTTAACCAGTGATGAAACCGCCGCCCTGCGGCAGCTCCTGGATAACGAGTACAAGGTAGAAGGACGTCTGAGAACCGAGGTGGCCTTGAATATTAAAAGCGGCTCCCGGGACAGGTCTTTCCCAGGGTTGTCCGACTATC
>CAYYNJ010000053.1:2205-12709 GCA_964472775.1 uncultured Spirochaetaceae bacterium | reverse complement strand
TCTGGCAGAAGACCGCGGACGTTTCTCTGATTTACTTCACGATTTAGGAATACCTGTAATGCATAAATTCTTTAAGAACGAATTTCAAGAAATTGTTGATGAATTTAATGCTGGCGATCAATCGGCACTTGAAGTTGAGAGAAAATATCTTGGTATGGATCATCAAGAGATTGGAAACTTTTTATCTCAGAAATGGAGTTTGCCCGATCATTTAGCAACATACACCCCACGTATTTCTGATCCGAATGAGCCGCTTTGGTGAAGTTCCACTTCAAACCGGTGGGAAAACCCGCACCGCCCCGGCCCCGCAGACCCGATTCTTTCAGTTCCTCCACCACATCATCGGGGGTCATTTCGAAGAGAACCTTCTCCAGGGCCTTGTAACCGTCCCGGGCGATGTATTCTTCAATATTCTCAGGATCGATAAACCCGCAGTTTCTCAGGACGATCCGCACCTGTTTCTGATAGAACTTGATATCGTCGATATCGAACTCTTTCTTGCCCTCTTCAAGATAGAGAAGCCGTTTCACCATCCGTCCTTTGACGATGGTTTCGGCGATGATCTCCTGGGCATCCGAAGGCTGAACGGTGACGTAGAAAGCTTCTTCGGGAAGAACCTTGACAATGGGCCCCTTCTCACAGAAACCGAAACATCCGGTCTTTACCACTTGAACGTCTTTGGCCACACCCTGCTTTTCCGCTTCGTGAATCAGGGCTTTGTAAATCTCGTCGGCTTTGCTGGATTCGCAGGCGGTACCGCCGCAAACCAGTATATAGTTTTTGACTGCCATGACTCTCCTCCCTATTTCCTGATGATATCCGCCGCAGGGCGGTCAAAAATATGATTGTTCACCAGGGTTTTTCCCACCAGATGCTGTTCAACAATCTGTTTCACCACCGCTGCGTCTACTTTGCCATAGATGGTGTCGGGCATCCCCGGGGCGTGAACCTCCACGGTGGGCTCCACATAACAAAGCCCCATACAACCGGTCTGTTTGACCGTCACGTTGCCGAGCCCCGCCTTATCAATTTCCAGGATAAAGGCATCAAGGCATTCCTTAGCCCCCGCGGCGATACCGCAGGTCCCCATGCCGATGATGATCTCCACATCCTTTCCTTCCAGATCCCTTTTATCCATTTCGCCTTTCTTCTGCTCGCGTAATTTGCGCAGGTCTTCCAAGGTCATCTTAGCCATTGCCTGTCTCCTCAAACGTTGTTTCTACCAACTCTTCTTCCTGATTTTTCAGGAAATCCCGGGCCAGAAGAAGGGAGTCGCTCCCCTCCAGGCCACCCAGGACGTCAATCAACTCTCGGCGGCTCACGGTGTAGCCGGCAGTTTCCTCATTTCCTCTTAGGCAGCGGTGCACCACCAGCTCGTGGTTTCCGGAAAACAGAAACCCCGAAAGAAAGGTTTGATCCAGCCTTCCCAGGGGGGGCGCGTCCAAATGATTCAGGGAAAACCCGAACTCCAGGGTGGTCCCCACTCCCTTTTCCGAAGTCAGCCGGAAGGTTCCCTCCGCCTGATCCACCGCTTGGGCCAGGAAGGGAAGCCCTAACCCCACCTTCCGGTTCCGGTGTTTCTTACCATCGGTATAGAAGGGGTCCAGAGCCTTTTTTAGCTCTTCCCGATCCATTCCGCACCCGTTGTCCCGCAGCATCACGGTCAGCCGGTCCCGGTCCTGAATAACCTCCAAATCAATCCGCTCGGCTCCCGCCTCCACGGAGTTCTGCAGACAATCCAGGATGAAATCACCCACCGCCGCGTGCATCCGCCTTGATCAGCCCTTCTCTTTAAACTTGGCGATGATGCCGGGAAGCTGATTGGCATCCACTTTCCCGAAAACCTCACCGTCAATCAGCATCACCGGAGCCAATCCGCAGCAGCCGATACAGCGTACCGCTTCGATGGAAAAAAGCTTGTCATCGGTCACCTGATTGACCCCGATACCCAGGATGTTTTCCATTTCATCAATCAGGTCCTGCCCCCCCTTGAGGTAACAGGCGGTGCCCATGCAGACCTGGATGTTGTATTTTCCCGGCTCTTCCAGTTTGAAAAAGTGGTAGAACGTGATGACCCCGTAGATTTTGGCCAGGGGAACCTCCAGAAGTTCCGCCACTTTGATGGCCGCAGCCCGGGGAATATAGCCAAATTCTTCCTGAACCCTGTGTAAAACCATGATCAGGTTCCCGGGCTTCTCTTTCCAATCTGCGATGAACTCCCGAAGACTTGAGGAGAACTCCACTTTCGGTTCGGTCCCTACACTCATATTTCCTCCTGTTTTATCCCTGTTCAAAAAAATTGATATTTATATCGATAAATTTATACGCCATTATTTAGCCCAATCCTTCTTATACTGTCAATATGAATTAGAAAAGAATTAACCCGAAAGTGCAATAAAATCGATAAACTATGAATTAATTCACCTTATAGGCAAAAATATAGTTTTTCATGTGTTTTTTATATGGATTAATGTGAATTTTCCTGCTAAGATATGATCTTGATCACATTAACATTTTTTTCGGCTTTCTTTATTAGACAAGCCTACCCGGATGGTACCCATGAATAAAGAACTAATTGTCCGACTATCCAAGTATAAAAGATTATTGCATAAACTCAAGGCCCTGGGCCTAGAAAGAGTCTTTTCCAACAACCTGGGAGATGCCATCGGAGTGGCCCCCGCCCTGGTCAGAAAAGATTTTTCGGTTCTTAATCTTCCCGGAAATAAACGGGGCGGATACGAAATCGACGGACTCATCGATCAGCTCGACCGGATCCTGGGGAAAGATAAACCCCAAGACGTCATCATCGTGGGCTGCGGCCGCATAGGCACCGCCCTGATGCGGTACGACGAATTCACCACCGAAGGGATAAGGGTGGTGGCAGGTTTCGATGTGCACCCGGAAAAGGTGGTGGACTCCCAGGATGTCCCCATCTACAACATCACCGAACTGGATCAGTTCGTCAAACAGAACGACATTCAGGTGGGGATAATCACCGTCCCCGATACCGCCGCCGCCACAGTGATGGACCTGATGATTGATGCCGGAATTAAGGGAATTCTAAACTTTGCCTCCATCGAACTCAAAAGGACTAAGAGAGAAGAAGACTTAAGCTCCAAAGGATGCCTGATCCATAACGTAAACATCGGCCTTGAGCTGGAACAGCTGTTTTACCAGATCAACTCCAGCTCTTCCGAAGGGTAGTACCCCCGGCGGGGGTACTACCGGCCCCGCCTAATCCAACTCCTTCAGCAACTGGTTCGCCGCCGTCAGAAGAGGATCCCAAACCGGCCCGAAGGGCGGGGCGTAAGAAAGATCACATTCGTAAAACTCATCCACCGTCATCCTAGCCGACAGGGCCACCGCCGCCGCATTGATCCTGTGGGCCACCCCCCCGAATCCCACCATCTGGGCCCCCAAGAGGCGCCGGCTTTTCCGGTCCCCCACCAGGCAGGCGAAAATAGCACCGGCGTTTTTCTGGCCGTGAGCCTTGGAGCGGGTTTTAATCACCGTTTCCACCGGATCAAAGCCCTCCTTTCGGGCCTCCTCCAAGGTCAGCCCCGAACGGGCCACTTCCAAATCCAGCACCTTAAAGACCCCGGTGGCTGCTATTCCGGAAAAAGAGACATCGGCGCCCCCCGCATTGTCTGCCACAATCCAGCCGCCCCGGTTAGCCACCAGGGCCAAGGGCACCCAGGTTTTTCCGCCGGTCACCACAAATGGCGCCTCGGCACAGTCGCCGGCGGCGTAAATGGCTGGATCGGCGGTGCGGAAATGGTCATCCACGGCGATGGCACCGCCGGCGCCTAAAGCTAATCCCGCCTGCGAAGCCAGTTCGGCATTGGGTAATAGCCCTGTGGCCACCAAAACCATATCCGCCGTTAGAGAAAAAGATGGTCCCGCTAACTCAAGCCGGTTGCCGCCGGCCTCCCGGATTTCCGACAATTCCACCCCGTCGTGAATTTCAACCCCGTGTTTAACCAATTCTCCCTGCACCGCCTCGGCCAGGTCGCGGTGCATCCAGGGAAGCAGGTTCGGCCGTTTTTTTACCAGCGCCACCTCGATACCCCGGGAGAGGAACGCTTCGGTCATCTCCAGGGCTATGTATCCCATTCCCAGGATAGCCGCCTTCTTAACCTGCCTTTCCTCCAGCAGCTTCAGGATCAGCCGGGCATCATTCAGGCTCTTAAGATAAACCACCCCGGGGAGGTCCAGCCCCTTCAAGCCCGGCTTCGCCGGTCTTCCCCCGGTGGCAATCAGAAGAGCATCGTAGGACTCTTCAAAGGCGGCACCGCCATGCCCGAGCCCGGAGACCTTTTTTGCCTCCCGGTCAATCTTCGTTACCAGATGCTCCAGCCGCAAGTCGATGCCTTGCTTTTCCCGGAAAACCGGAGCCTTCCGAACGACCAAGGACTCCAGATCTCCCTCTTCCTCGCCTATTTTATAGGGCATACCGCAGGCGCTGTAAGACACATCGGTGGTCTTTTCCAACACCACCACCTCTGCTCCGGGATTTCTTCTCTTAAACCGGCTGGCGGCGCTCATCCCCGCCGCATCGGCTCCAATGATAACAAACTTCATGGCATCCTCTCCTCGTATATTAGAATAACCCCATGTTGGAACTTCAGAGACCCCTAATGTTTCAACATTAATGTAGGTAAAGAAACACTGTGACTCCATTACAGTGTAATGGAATATGAGTTCCCTGACAATTTTTCTTCGAAGCCGAATATAAAGAAGAGACAGCCCCTTTTGCCGGGGCTGTCCGGGAGGATGGGGACGGCGCTGATCGCCGCCTGAGAAAACCGCAATGGTTACATCACCAATTCTTCTTCCAGGGATTCCTCCCCTTCGGTGATCTGCTGAATATCCAGATCTTCCTTGCCCTGCTCCTCCGGCGATGCTTCCCCCGGAGCCCCCTTCTTGCGGTCGGGTATCTCCAGGTGTTCACACACCACCTTGACCCGGGAATGGTTTTTACCCTCCCCGTCTTCCCACCGTTCCTGTTTCAGCCGGCCCACCACCCGCAGGGGTGACCCCTTCTTCAGCTGGGCTCCGCAGTATTGGGCCAGCCGGGACCAGGTCTCCACATCGAAAAACGAAACCTCGTTGACCATCTCTTCGTTGCGGCTGTAGTAACGGTTCACCGCTAAACCGAAATGGCACACCGGGGTGCCCTTGGGGGTCTCGGCCAAAACGGGGTCTCTGGTCAGATTGCCTTCCAACAGTACCGAATTCAATCCACTCATCTCTCTACTCCTTCCTGTTTGGTATATCCTCTACTACCCGCTTTTCGCCTCGATGATTTAGTTCGGTAAAAAAAAATGAAAAAGCCTTGTTTTTTCTGAAAACCGCCCCTTCCCCGCATCCAGGAAGGTTCCCTCAGAGCCTGGTGGATTTTCACAATCGGGACAATAGGATAGAATAGCCTCCTATGAACAGCAAAATAAAACTTATCATGATCGACCTAGATGGAACGCTGTTGAACCGGGAAAGCCGGATTACCCAAGACACTCTCCGGGTTTTACATATCCTGCAGCAGAAAAACCTCACCATTACCCTCGCTTCCGGCCGCACCTTCTCATCCATGCTTCCCTATGCCCTGGAGCTGGGCGGTGAAGCACCCCTGGCCAGCTACAACGGCGCCTGGATCCGCCGGCCCCGGGGGGCTCAGGAAACCCTGATCCACCATTCTTTGACGGAACCCACGGCCCGGCAGACCGTGGAGATCCTGCGGAACCGGGGACTTCATACCAATGTCTACATCGACGATGAACTCATCGTAGAAGACAACAACGACTATATTCAGGAATACGGCTTCTCCAAACGGGTAAAATACCGGATCGTTTCCTCCTTCGACGAACTGTCTCCCTTTAAACCCACCAAGATTCTAGCCATCGATAATGACCCGGTAAAAATCACCGGCATTCGGGACGAGTTAAGCGAGAAGACCGATGCCGAAATATTCCGGTCCAGCTCGGTTTTTTGTGAAATCTTGCCGTCAGGGATCGATAAGGGATGGGCCCTGGACTATTTTTGCGGCCACTTCGGCATCGGCGCCCATGAGGTCCTGGCCTTCGGAGACCAGGAGAACGACATCAATATGCTGAAAAAAGCCGGTACCGGTGTGGCCATGGCCAACGCCCTGGACTCGGTAAAAGAGGCTGCCGATGACTTGGCTCCCGCCCACCATGAAGACGGGGTGGCGCGGTTCTTGATAGATTTTTTTGAACTCTAAAGAATAGGAAGGTGCGGACCGTGAAACTATCTAACTTCGGAAAAAAATTTACCGCCAAATCGGGCATTTTGGAACTTATGGAGGATCTTGAATCGGTCCTGACCTCGAAGGAAAAAATCTACATGCTCGGGGGGGGCAACCCCGCCCAGCTTCCGGCGGTGAATGAATACTGGCAGCAGCGGCTGCCCGAAATCATCGGTGACCCCAAAGAGTTTCAGAACATCCTGACGGTCTACGACTCGGCCCACGGGAATCTTAGATTCACCACCGCCCTCTCGGATCTTCTCAACAAGGAATACGGCTGGGGCCTGACCCCGGAGAACATCGCCATCACCAACGGCAGCCAAAACGCTTGCTTTATCCTCTTCAACCTCTTTTCCGGCACCGCCGAAGACGGAAAAAAGAAAAAAATACTGCTGCCCCTCTGCCCCGAATACATCGGTTATGCCGATCAGACCATAGAGCCGGACTGTTTTGTCACCAGGCCCGCTAAAATCGTGGAAACCGGCCCCAGAGAATTCAAATACTTTGTCGATTTTGACCGGCTGGAGATACCCGAGGACACCGGAGCCCTCTGCATCTCCCGGCCCACCAACCCCACGGGAAACGTCCTCACCGACGAAGAGGTAGAGAAGCTCTCCGCCCTGGCGGGGGAAAGAGGTATCCCCCTGATCATCGATAACGCCTACGGGGCCCCCTTTCCCAACATCATCTTCGAGGACGTTCATGCCCTCTGGAACGACAACATCGTCCTTTCCATGAGCCTGTCCAAACTGGGTCTTCCCTCCGCCCGAACCGGCATCGTCATCGCGCGTAAAGAGATCATCCAGGCCCTTTCGGCGGCCAACGCCATCATCAGCCTAGCCACCGCCCCGCTGGGACAGATGCTCACCCGTCCCCTCATGGAAAGCGGCGAGATTCTCACCTTAAGCCGGAACCTGATCAAACCGTTCTATAAGGAACGGTCCCTGAACACCATCGAATACATCAAAGAGACCTTCCCCGCCGACCTGGACTACCGTATCCACCGCAGCGAAGGGGCCATCTTTCTCTGGATCTGGTTCAAGAATCTCGCCATCACCGCCAGGGAACTCTACGAAAGGCTCAAGAAGCGGAATGTGCTGATCATTCCCAGTGAATACTTCTTTTTCGGCCTGGAAGAACCGTGGGATCATGCGGAGCAGTGCATTCGGCTGAATTACTCCCAGGATCCGGAGGATGTGAGAAAAGGAATTGACATTATCGCCGAAGAAGCCTTGAAGGCGGTCAGAGGCTGATTCACCGATGAAGCTGCGGTGGCGGAACTCACCATCAGTCCCGCCGGAACAGTTCCTCCAGCTCCTGTTTGGTAAAACGGTAGGCGGAATTGCAGTTGTGACACCGGGTTTCCAGCGGAAAGGGGCCCTCGGAAAGGATTTCCTGTCTCTCTTCGGTTTTCATGGACCGAAGGAAGGACTGAAACCGCTCCTTCGAACAGGGGCAGAAGAACTCCACCGGTTTCGTGTCTAAAATTCGGGGGTTGAAGTTTCCCAGCCGGCTTAAAAGAAAATCATCCGCCCTCATTCCCGAGGAGAACTGTTTGCCCAGGGAAGGAAGGGACAGAACCTGGTCCTCCAACACCCCCGCTTCTTCGGCACCGGTCCCCGGCAGAGCTTGAATCAGCAGCCCCGCGGCCCCGCGAATTTCACCGGCCTTACCGAAATCGATACTGAGAGAGAATGATGTGGGAAGCTGCTCCGAGGTGAGGAAGTAATGGGCCAGATCCTGGCCGATGCTGCCGTACTCCAGCATCACCTGCCCCGTAAAGGGCTGGCTAGCGCCGCTGACCCACTTGGTCATCTTAAGGAACCCCGGACCGAAGAGCGGGGAAAGATCGAGGCTTTCCAGCGGTTCTGTGAGGGGGATGGGATTTTCCAACAGGCTGCCCCGGATGTGCCCTTCATAATCAGCCTCCACATGAAGGCCCCGGATCGGACCACCGCATTCTATGGAGAATCCGATTCGGTCATCGCCCTTGAGGCTGTTGACCAATAGCCCTGCCCCGAGGTAAGCGTGGCCAAGGACCAGAGATTCTAAGGGGCCGGTGGAATGGTTCGCCTGCATCTGGTTCAGCAGCCTGGTTCCATGAAGCAGGGCCCCGCGGAATTTTCCCTCTTGAAGAAGAAAGAGGGTCAGCCCGTCGGGGGTAATTTCCCCCAGATGTTCTATCATATTTTGGTGAATCAATTCCGCCTTAACCATGAAAGCCTCCGCCTTAAGAATATTCAAAATAACGCCCTTGGCCAAGCCCCGCCGATAGAGCCCCGCCGCTTCTTAAACCGATGTAAATATTTTGACAATTCTACTCTGTTTATTTGACTTCCCCACAGGGTTGTGTTAAATTTTAATCAGTTAGGAGGTAGCAAGAAAGGGTCGATGATTCTTGGCTTGTAAGACCCTATCGGGCGGGATTAAACAACATGTGATCCCCCCATTTCCGACCTTTAAGCACGAGGAGGTTGTGATATGGTTCCGCCTAAAAGTTACCGCCAGCCGAGGCTGGCCGCATAGATAGTAAAAGACTTGGATCTTTTTAAAGAGTGAAACTGACGTAGTTGAAACCAGCCGGTTCCCATGCCGGAGCTTCACACGCAGGTTTCTAAAGCCGGTAATCATGCCGGCTTTTTTTTTTGCCTGTTCTATGGTCCCTATACCCGGTACGGCTCGGGAACCCGGCCTTTCTTCTCCACCGCATAATAAAGAAACATCTCCAAGAGCAGGTTCTGGGTGTCGCCCCGGCCTTCCCGAAGGAGCCCGTCGGTTGCAGCAGCCAAGCCGATGATCCGTTCCAGGTCCCGGCTCCGGTAATTCTGGAGGGCCTGACGATAAATCTGCTGCATTTTCTTACCAAAAATCTTCTGGTTCCGGCACGCTTGGTCGAAGGAAAGATGATCTTCTACCTGAAGACTCAGCGCCAAGAGCCGGCGGAACTGCCAGAGGAGCCCTCCCATGATCTGGACGGGCTGAGATTCTCCGGAGAGACCAATTTTCTTAAAAACTTCCAGGGCGGCGCCCAGATCCGCCGCGGCAAACCGATCGAACAGGGTAAAAACATTCTCCTCTTTACTGTGGTAGAGGTCCACCAGCTCCAGGATGAGTTCCACCGTATCCTCATCTACCCGGATTCTTCTTTCCCGGAAGAAAGAACGCACCCAGTCCTGCTTTTTATTCTCAAAGAGCTCCCAAAAAATCTTAATCTGCTCCTTAGGAATTGCCTTGATCAGGGGTTTGGCCATATCCCTTTCACCGGCGCTGCTGACCAGGACTAGGGTAGCTTCGGCGGAGGGCTTCGCACAGTACTCGCCGAGCAGCACCGCCTCCTGCCCCTTGATTGTTTCCGCCTGCTGAATCTCCACATACTTATGGCTGGAGAAGAGGGACCCGTTCTTGATAAACGAGACCACTTCGGACATGCCGGTCTCAAAGGGATAATACCGGGAACTTTCAATGTCCCCCCCCGCCTGCTGACTCACCCTTTCCTTCAGGCCATGGATATACTGTTCTTTCTCTCCCGCTTCGGGACCGAGAAACAGATAGACTTTACCTTTATCACTCATAATGCCGAATTATTCTCTTAAGCTTTCCCAGGATGCGGATGTTCTGGGTGTAAATGGGAGGATAGACGGGATTTTCCGCCTTCAGTTTGATACGGTTCTTCTCCTTGAAGAACCGTTTGAGGGTGACCGCTTCTTCATCGAGCAGGGCCACCACGATGTCGCCGTTTTCCGCCACGTTCTTATGCAGAAAGACCCCGGTGTCGCCGTCCAGGATTCCCGCCCCCTGCATGCTGTCCCCCTGGACCGTGAGGGCAAAGTACTGGCCCGGCTTCAGCTCATTGGTATGAATCTGAAGATAACCGTCCAGATTCTCCGCCGCAAATAGGGGGGTACCCGCCGCTACCCGGCCCAGCACGGGGATTCGCATAAACCCGTCTTCTTCATCTACTCCGGGAGAGTCAGGATCGTCGGAGAGAATTTCGATGGCCCGGGAACGGTTCAGGTCGCTGCGGATATGATTCTTCCTCTCCAGGGCTTTGATATGGTCGTGGGCCCCCTTGACGGAAATCTCAAAATGGGCAGCCACCTCCCTGATGGTGGGAGGGTATTTATGCTCCTCCAAAAACCAGCGCAGGTAATCGAGAACCTCTTTCTGCCGCGGCGTTAACTCTTTCACTTCTTCGTCTCTATCCCGTATTTTCTGATTTTTCCGTGGAGGTTGCTGGGGTAG
>CAYYNJ010000053.1:1167-2195 GCA_964472775.1 uncultured Spirochaetaceae bacterium | reverse complement strand
TGTCCATCTTCCAATGAATGATTGTATTCACGTGTAAGAAAATGAGGCCAGGTGCGTTCTATCCCGGAAGGAATAACTGATTCATGACAATCAAACATTAATTCGTATTTCGCACACTTTTCGAGTACTTTCTGTGATGAGATGTTATAGTCGAAAACCTCCAGCCGGCGGACCAGCAGATCCCGTTCGAACTCATCCTTCGCCTCCGCCAGTTTCATCTCGTCATAGGGCGAGGCATCCTGAATCGGAGACTTCTGGCTTTCCCCCAGAAAATACTCCGCCGTTTCCACGGAAATCTCTTCTTCGTCGGACATAATGTTAATACGTTCCACGAAGTTTTTCAATTCCCGAATGTTTCCGGGCCAGTTATACCGTAAAAGCCGTTCCAGAGCCTGCGGTGAAACCCGTCGGGGCGCCTCTTCATCGGGGGGCTGAAACTTTTTCATGAAGTAGTTGATAAGCAGAAGAAGGTCTTCTCCCCTCTGCCGCAGGGGCGGAACATGGATGGGAACCACGTTAAGCCGGAAGAATAGATCTTCCCGGAACCGGCCCTTCTTTATCTCTTCCTGGATATCCTTGTTGGTGGCTGCCAAAAGCCGCACATCCACCGAGAGGCTGGTCTCGCTGCCCACCCGCTCAAACTTCAGCTCCTGGATGGCCCGGAGAACCTTGGCCTGGGCGCTGAGGGACATATCAGCCACCTCGTCCAGGAAGAGGGTGCCCCGGTGGGCCATCTCAAACTTCCCCTTCCGCCGGGAAACGGCTCCGGTAAAAGCGCCTTTCTCATGACCAAAAAGCTCACTTTCCAGGAGGGCATCGGGAATGGCGGCGCAGTTTACCTCCACGAAGGGCTGTTCCCTTCTCTCACTGAGCCGGTGGATCTCCCGGGCCACCAGCTCCTTGCCCGTTCCGTTTTCTCCGGTGATTAATACCTTGGCGTCGGAAGCGGCGCTCTGGCGAATCCGGTCCTTCACCTGGTCCATGGCGGGACTTTTCCCCACCATCTCATCCTCCTGATAGAGGGTTGC
>CAYYNJ010000053.1:0-1157 GCA_964472775.1 uncultured Spirochaetaceae bacterium | reverse complement strand
GGAACGGTTTTCGGTTCGGAGCTCTTCCAATTTCAGGGCGTTCTGGATGAGGGTTACCACCTTATCCAGGGAAAGCGGCTTTTCCAGAAAATCAAAGGCCCCCAGCTTCACCGCCTTCACCGCCAGATCGATGTTGGCGTGGCCCGATATCAGGATGACTTCGATGCCGGAGAATTCTTCTTTAATTTTCTTAAGGACATCGATGCCCCCCATGTTAGGAAGCCATACGTCGAGGATCACCAGATTGATGGTTTGCTCCGCCAGAATCCGCAGTCCTTCAAACCCGTCTTCCGCCACTAAAACCCGGTACCCTTCGTCGGTGAGAATATCGGTCAATACCGTCCGGATTCCCGGCTCATCGTCTATTACCAGAATTTTTTTCACCCATCCTCTCCTAGAGGTAAATCGATGTAGAAAGTAGTACCGGAGCCGCTTTGGGATTCGAACCAGATTTGGCCGTGATGATCAAAGATTATCCGCTCCACTATGGGAAGGCCCAGGCCTGTCCCTCCCTTTTTCGTCGTGTAATAGGGGTTGAAGACTTGGTTTTGGTCTTCCTCGGAGATTCCTTCGCCCGTATCTTCTATGCGCACTCTAGAGTAACTTGTATTCCCCTTTCTGACAAGGTCCGTTCTCAGGGTTACCTCTCCGGCCCCCGGGATGGCTTCGAAAGCGTTTTTCAACAGATTGGAAAAAACCCGCTTCATCTGTTCCCGGTCCAAGGGCAGGATCAGATTCTCCTGAAAATCTTCCCGGTCCACCCGAACCTGGGGGTAATGCCCGGCATAGGTCAGAAGAACCTCATCCACCAGCTGGCTAAGATTCACCGGCCGAAGGGTGGGGGTGGGGAGCCGGGAAAAATCCCGGAACTCCAGGTTATCCACCTCCGCCACGATGGAATCGACGGCGGAGGGCAGAATCCTCCCCAGCCCCTCGGGATCGGTTTCAAACCGCCGCAGTATTCTCTGAGCGGAGAGCTTAATGGGGGTCAGGGGATTTTTTATCTCGTGGGCCAGGCGCTGGGCAATTTCCTGCCAAGCGGCGATTTTTTCGGTTTGGAGAATCGTCTTACGGGAACGTTCTAGCTCCGACACCATCTGGTTAAAAGATTCTATCAAAAGCGACAGTTCATCGCCGGAACGGCTGAGAATACGGAA
>CAYYNJ010000052.1:10026-12760 GCA_964472775.1 uncultured Spirochaetaceae bacterium | reverse complement strand
AGGTCTCCGGAAAAATAGACCGATGTTTCTTCCGCCTGTCCCGGGTTGATCCTGAGAAAGGCTCCGGCGGATCCCAGAATGTGGCCGGCGTCGAAAAATTCCAAAGAAACATCGGGGGCGATGGGCAAGGGGCGATGATAGGAGAGGGTGACAAAGAGGTTTCCCGTGTCGACCACATGGTCTTCGGTGTAGAGGGGCTCTTCATGAAACGGCTCCCCCCGTTTTCCCGCCTGCCAAGAGAGATGTTCGATGTCCCGGGCCTGGATGTTGGCGCTGTCCATCATGATCAGGGTAGCCAGATCCCGGGTGGCGGGGGTGGCGAAGATGTTCCCCCGGTATCCTCCCTTGGCCATCAAAGGCAACATGCCGCTATGATCGAAATGGGCGTGGGTGAGCACCACCGCCGAGGGAACCTCCAGGGCTTTTTCAATGGCCCGGTTCTTCTCTTCCGCCTCTTTCCTGCGTCCCTGAAAGGCGCCGCTGTCTCCCTGAATTAGTGAGTTTCCCCTGCCGAGATAGCGCCGGGATCCGGTGACCGGGTCGGCGCCGCGCCGGGAATAGATTTTCATAGACAAATGTCCCTGAGGATATTATAGGAGCTGAAAAGCGAGAAGGCTATAAAAATCGGGCTCCCCCGGCAAAACCGCCGGGGGAGCCCTGTTGATATGAGGCCGGGCCCCCGTTATTTCAGGTAATCCAGCCAGGGGGTTTGGAGGCTCTGGATCTGATCAACCAGTTCTTCCAGGCCCCGGGCAGTACCCACCACGGGGTTAACCAGGAGGGCTTGGAGAACCAGGTCCTTCCGGCCCGTCAGGACCGCTTCGGCGGTGAGATCGTAGACCCCGGTGTAGTTTCGCAGGAGGGCGCCGAATCCCTTGGGATAATCGGGGAAACCGATCCCCTCCAGGCCGGTGCGGCGTACCCGGGCGGGCACTTCCACGGCCACCCAATCGGGAAGATCGGGGATGAGTCCGTTGTTGGGGATGTTCACCGCCGTTTCTTCGTATCCCGAATCGGTCGCCATCCCTTCCATCACCGGAACCACCCGTTCGTGGAGGCGGCTCATGTCGATATCAGGTTTCACTCCGCCCAGATAGTTCCGGTAAAACTGGTAGAAGTCTTTGATGCCCCGGTGATCTGAAACATCGTGGGCCCAGGAGATGTATTCACCGATGTGGCTGTCGCTGGTGATGGGCAGAAGCCGGAACTTTTCCAGAATCTCCTTAAACAGACGTCGATCCGACCAGGGCCGGGGATGTCCTCCCTCAGCATCCCGGAACCGCTGTTCCGCCCCTTCGGTGTGGACGCTCTCACCGGTGCGTTGAACGTACTGCCAGATCTCCGAGTAACCCGGTTCTTTTGAAAAGAAATCCGGAGCCTTGGCCAGGACATCAGGATAAGCATCTTTTCCGCTGTCTTTGTATGAGGCCTCTAAAAGCACGCTGAAATGGTTCAGCCCCGCCGCCCGGTAATGGATGTTTTCCAGGGGGGTGCCCAGGATATCCGGCAGGTACCGGGGGATGCTGGCGATTTCATGGCACATCCCCACGAACTTAATTCCCGGAAATTTCCGGTGCACCGTGGTGGTGATGGCCGTCATGGGGTTGGAATAGCAGAAGATGGTGGCGTCGGGACAGAGCCGCACCGCCTCTTCGCAGATGGTCAGGATGGGGGGGATGATCCGCAGGGCGTGGAATACCCCGCCGGGACCGCCGTTTTCGCCGTATACCTGGGGAACACCGTACTGCTGGGGCAGGGACCAGTCCATATCCCAGAGGGCGAACCGGTCTCCCACCTCGATGGAAATGATGACAAAGTCCGCCCCCTTCAAGGCGGTTTCGCGGTCGGTGGTGGCGGTAACCGTGAAAGGCAGATTGTTCTGAGCGATGTACTCGGCGGTGTAGCGGCGGACCACCTCCACCGCCTGGGCGTTGATATCCATCAGGGCGATTTCCGCCCCTTCCAGGATCTTGCTCTGGAAGATATCTCCCAGGGTACCGTAGCCGAACTGGGCGCTTCCCGCGCCAAAAAGGGCAATTTTCATGGCTGACTCCTTATTAAACCTATATAGGGACGGCCGTTTCGGGCCGTAGACTGCTAAGATGCCGAACTCCCCCGAACCACCAGGTGAGGGGGCAAAAGGTAATTCTCCGGGGGCGTATCAGACCCCTCCAACAGGGCTTTAAGCCGGGCGGCGGCCTTCCGGGAAAGCTCCTCTCGGGGCTGGTGGATGCTGGAGAGGGAAGGGGTGGGCATCATACAGAGGGGTGAGTCGTCGAAACCGACGATGCTCACATCTCCGGGTACCGAAATTCCCAGCTCTTTCAAACCCGCCAAAACACCGAAGGCGATGATGTCGGCCTGGGCAAAGAGGCCGTCAATACGGCGGAAAAAATCCGGCTCTCTCAGGACCAGCCCGTACGCTTCCTGATAATCACTGGGGCAGGGCCGTACCAGAACCGGATCAAACCCCAGGCCCTTTTCTTCCAGGGCCCGGCGGTACCCGGCGGTCCGGGCGGCCCCCTCCTTTCCTCCCTCCGGCGGGTTCAGCTGGAAGGACCGGGAGATCTGCAGGGCCGCAATGGTGCGGGCTCCCCCTTGGATGAGGTGCCGGGCCGCCAGATATCCCCCCTCCTCGTTATCGGTGAGGAACAGGTCCAGTCCATGGATATTCTGGAAAACGTCGGCGTGCATTTTCGCTACCCCATGGCACTTGCCGACTGGGCTCGCATCG
>CAYYNJ010000052.1:7785-10016 GCA_964472775.1 uncultured Spirochaetaceae bacterium | reverse complement strand
CGGTGAAGAACAGGTCCAGATCCTCCGCCGGGGTATGTTTGGGGGGGAAGTGAAGCTGAACCAGGGGGAGCCCCTGCTCCCGGATGAGTCTGTAATCTTCCCGCCGGAGCCCCCCGTGGACCAGCAGGAACCCATCCACCCGGTTCTGCCTGATCAGCCGCCGGACGTGGCTTTCACCGGTGTCGTCATTGTAGGCGCTGATAAGGATGGTATCCAGCTCCAGGGCCTCCAAGGCGCGCCGCAGATCCAAAAGAAGCTGCTGGGCGTAGAGGGAAGAACCGAAAATATCCATGAAGGCGGGGTAGATGACCGCCACAATCCCCGTCTGCACCCCCCGGAGGCTCCGGGCGCCGGTGTTGAAGGAGAACTGCAGGCTCTCGGCCAGGGATTGAATCTTCTGCTTCGTCTCGTCCTTCACCAGGGAACTGCCGTTCAAAGCCCGGGATACGGTGGCGTGGCTGACCCCGGCCATTCTGGCGATATCCCGGATGGTGACGGACTGTACCTTTTTCATGGATACCTTTACATCCTTACAAATAAAAATATAACAGAAAACAAATTATTAAATGAAAACGTGTACATTATTTATTATTTGACTCTACGACATTTTCCCGGGCAGGTCAAGGATAAAGTTATGGGAGGGGAAGCTGGGATGATTTTTTTAGTGATTTAAGGCTGGTAAGAAAAATTACACCAGCAGCTTCTTAAGCTCCGCCAGCTCCTCCGGGGAAAGGTCTCCCCGGGGGATGCCTTCGTCACGGAACTGCAGAAACCTCTCCATCTTCTCGTAGACCGCCTGTTTCAGGGGATAGTTCCAGGCCAGGAAGATCCCCAGGCTCAACAGGAGGAAGGGCAGCAGGGGAAGGAGGATCCTGATCATAAGGATGACCTCCGGGGGCTGGGGAATTCTTATGAGGGTCAGGTTGGCACCGGTCTGGATCTGTTCGGGGTTGATGTAACCCGCCGCCCCCAGGGAGAGGCCCACGAGAAACAAGGCGAAGGCGGAGGAAAGCTTCCGGAAGAGGGTCATGATGCCGCCGAAACGACCCGCAGAAGAGTAGCCCCAGGCCAGGCGGCCCACGTCGGCGGCATCGGGGAACATGGTCCAGGGAAAGATGGTGAGTCCCAGAATTCCCAGAACCGCCAGGAGGCCGATAAACCCCGAGGCCCAGCTGCCGGTTCGGTCGCCCCAGAGGGCGATCATGGTCAGCCCCGCCAGAAAGAGGACGGCGGAGACGATGAAGGCCATGCCCTTGCCGAATTTCCGGGCGATGATGAGACTGGCGGGAAAGAAGGCCATACCGCCGATCCCGATGACCCCGCCGAAGATGAACATATTGGGCATGGGGGCGGTGCGGACGGTGCTGACAAAGTAGGCGATCATCACCGTTAACAGATCCATGCTCAACAGGCTGCAGAGGTAGATGCCCACCATGAAACGGCAGGTTCTGATTTTTAAGCGACAGATAAAATCGGAAACCCGGAAGGGCGGGGGCGGAGGTTCGGTACGGTTGTCCGGTTCCTTCAGGTGGATGCTGATGATAATCCAGGGAAGGGCAAAGAGAAGTCCCATAATCACCGCCGTGAGGCGGTAGCCGTGGCGGATGTCCGCGGCAAACCGGAGCATGGTCAGGGGCAGGACGGTGCCCACGATGGTACCGGTGAAAGAAAAAATCGCCTTAATCAGGTTCAGACTGGTCCGATGAGAACCATGGTGGAGACGGTGTTAAACAGCAGATAGGAAAGAAGGACGTAGAAAAACCTTACCGTCAGAGATTCGAAGGCCACGGGGTTCCAGAGAAGCAGGGAGGCGCTGAAAATTGAAAAGGCCGCAGCGATGAAGTAGGGTCTCCGTTTCCCCAGGCGGGTCCTGGTGCGGTCGGTGAGAATCCCCATGAGGGGATCGCTGAAGGCATCCCAGATCTTCGATATCAGGATAACCGTTCCCGCCAGGGAAGGGGGGATCCGCACCACATCGGTGAGAAAGATCAGATAGTAGAGAGATACCATGTTGACCGAGGCGCCGCCGAAGATGTCGCCGGATCCGAAGATGAGTTTGGTCTTCAGGGGCAGCTTCTCCGTGATGGCACCCGGGGGCTTCTTTCTCAGTTTGATCATCCCTTATCACCCCGGATCATCAACACCAGGCCATCCCAGAACCGGCGCCAGATCGAACCGGTACCGTCGGCTGCGGGAACCAACAGGGGCTGGGTGAAGAGGACCCCTCCTTC
>CAYYNJ010000052.1:0-7767 GCA_964472775.1 uncultured Spirochaetaceae bacterium | reverse complement strand
GGCAGATCAGAAGCCCCGCATTGGTTTCTTTTTTCAGGGGAGCGGTGAGAGGACCGTGCCACTGGAATTCCCAGGTCAGGGCGGCGGCCTCTTCGGCGGGCAGGGTCAGGAGGGGCGGATCCGGTACGGTAAACCCGGTGTGGCGGAGGCTTCCCTTGTAGACCCGCCGTGTCGGCAGGGGGGGGAGTTCGGGGGAGAAAGTGCGGGTGGCATAAAAACCGTAGCTCAAAAGCGCCGTGGCATCCACCGCCCGGATGAGGGTCCCCTCCCGGCTGTCCTTGCCCGGCCCCCCCATGAGGATCCCCAAGAGCCTCCGTCCCTCTCTTTCGGCGGTTACCGCCAAGTTGTATCCCGATTCGTCGATGTAGCCGGTTTTCAAACCGTCCACCCCTTCGAGCAGCCCCACCAGCGCATTATGGTTGTACTGGGTGATGGGGCCGTGGGTGCTGGAAACGCCTTCGGGGAGGTTTTCCGGCCGGGGATAGGTGTACTCCCGGAGGCTGTGGAGTTCCTGCAGGGCTTCCGGATGGTTTTCCAGGTAGACCCGGCAGAAGGCGGCAAACTCCCGGGCGGTGGTAAAGTTCTCTTCACTGTAACCGAAGGAGTCGACAAAACGGGTCTTTTCCAGCCCCAGCCGCCGGGCCTCCCGGTTCATGGCATCCACGAACTCCGGCATGGAACCCGCCACCACATCCGCCAGGGCTACCCCCGCATCGTTTCCCGAGGGCAGGGCAAGCCCAATCATCAGGTCCAGCAGGGTTACCCTGTGGCCCTCCTCCAGGAACATCAAAGACGACCGGGGAGGACTGGACTTGAAGGAAGCGGCGGCGGATATGGGAATCAGCTGATCCTTGGAGAGCCGGCCCGACTCAATTTCCCGGTAGGCCAGGTGGAGGCTCATCAGCTTAGTCATGGAGGCCGGGGGAATCTCCTGGTCGGCGTTTTTCTCGAAGAGCAGGGCGCCCGTTTCAAGGTCGTAGAGAATGACCGCTTCCGCCTTTAGATCCGGAGGATTTACCCCGGGAAGGGCATACAAAGGCTGAAGCAGGCATAGAGCTAAACAGGAGAAGGTTAGGAAGAGGAAAGAGCGTCCCGGCTGCACCGTGGTACCTCCTAAGAATTTTTCAAGAACCCCCGGGGCGGGGTAACGAAGGACCCGCTTATCATAAAGGATAAACCCCCTGTGGTACAACCGGGAACAAGAGGTCCAGGGACTTGTTTCTTTCCGGAAAGGGAGGGGCTTTTCCTGGGGGGCCCGGCCTAGATACTCCTCCGGTCAAGGTTGAGATTTTCATGAAAATTCCGTATCTTACAGCCATACCGGGAAAACCGGGGGGAGGAAAAACATGAAGGTAGCGGTGGGATTGAGTGGCGGTGTGGATTCCTCCGTGGCGGCCCTGCTGATGCAGCGGGAAGGCCATGAGGTTGTGGGCATCACCATGAGAATCACCGATCAGATGCCGGCAGAGAATTCCGATGCCCAGAAGGTGGCGGAACATTTGAACATACCCTATCGGATGATCGACCTCCGGCAAGAGTACGAGAATACCATCCTCAAGTACATTCGGGATGATTATGCCGCCGGCCGTACCCCCAATCCGTGTGTCCGGTGCAACCGAGAGGTCAAGTTCGGCCTCTTTTGGCAGAAGGCGGTGGAATTGGGATTCGGTTTCGATGCCTTTGCCACCGGTCACTACGCCCTGGTGGAACAAGATCCGATAACCCGCCGCTGGGGACTGCGTAAGGGCCTGTACGGCAAAAAGGACCAAGCCTACTTTCTCTCTCTTCTCACCCAGGAACAGCTGGGGCGGATCCGATTCCCCCTGGGCCGGATGGATAAAGCCCAGGTCAGGACCTTGGC
Organism: uncultured Spirochaetaceae bacterium; assembly: GCA_964472775.1. Classification (GTDB taxonomy): domain Bacteria; phylum Spirochaetota; class Spirochaetia; order UBA9216; family UBA9216; genus CAYYNJ01. The sequence continues at coordinate 5,906 of CAYYNJ010000052.1, read as the reverse complement.
GGAGGAGGCGGGACTCTTCACCCATAAATCGCCGGAAAGTCAGGACCTCTGTCTGGGGGAATACCGCAGGTTTCTGATACCCGGTCGGGGGCCCGGGGATTTTGTTGACCCCACAGGGAAGACCCTGGGACGCCATAAAGGCATCGAACACTACACCATCGGCCAGCGCCGGGGCCTCGGCATCGGCGGGGGGGAACCCCTCTACGTCCTGGAAATCCGGGAAGAAGACAACACCGTGGTGGTGGGCCCCGATGAAGACCTGCTTGCTCCGGGTCTGATCTTAGGGGATGTGAACTGGGGGATTGTCGAAGCTCCGCCCCTGCCGTACCGGGGGACCGTGAAAATCCGCTACCGCGATGAAGGAACCTCCGCCACGGTTACCGAAGCCCTTCCCGGGGGCCGCTACAAAGTCATTTTCGACAAACCCCGCCGTGCCGTAACCCCCGGCCAGCTCGCCGTCTTCTACCAAGGCCCCCACGTAGCAATGGCCGGGTTCATTGTAGAGTGAACGAGAGGAGCGGAGATACAGTAAGGATTTCAGGGAAATTCGCCGCCGGAAAAGGAGCGAAGCTCCCGCTGCCGGAGCGAACGAAGATCCGGACAAGATTGTCCGGATCTGAGGCAGCGCAGACAGCCAGGGGCCAACGGCCCCTTTCCGGCGTCGTTACTCCCCAGAGGCCCTTCAAGAAATCTCCGTTCCCGAGCGAACGAATACAACGAGGCGCGAAGCGCCTCATCAGCAAGTGAGCGAGGGCCATGGCGGTGCCTGCATGGGAAGCCCCGAGCGAACGAAGCACGGCGGCGCGAAGCGCCTCATCACCGGGCGAGGGATCCTCTAAAAGGTTTGGTGAAAATGATGCGACTAAATGTAAAAAAAACTTGACATAAAGATAGAAATAAATTACTTTTAGTTGTGAAAAGCATACTAATTGTAAGGAGAAATCTACATGTCATATCAAGAGAACAAGACAATTACCAGTATCGTATCGGGAATTATCCTCATGAGCATCTATGCGGTCAAAGCCTGGGAGAAATTTCAGTCCGGAGCGGCTCCAGCGGAAGCGGGTCATGTCTGGGCGGCTATGATGCTGAAGTTCATCGCCATCGGCGTAGGAATCACCGTGGTCCTGCAGATTCTTTTGCACATCCTGTATTCCGTGGTGGTGGCGGCCCGGGAAAAGATAAAGGATGAAAACTGCGGCGATGAGGCGATCGAGAAAACCATCAAACTGGAGATGGTCGAGGATGAGCGTGACAAGCTTATCGAACTCAAATCTTTAAGGGCCGGCTTTATCCTGGCGGGGATCGGGTTTGTGGCCTCCCTGATCTACCTGGCCCTGGGATATCCGGCGGCGGTGATGCTGAACATCCTCTTTTTCAGTTTCTTTGCCGGCAGCATCCTGGAAGGGGCGGTACGGCTCTACTACTACCGCCGGGGAGTGTGATGTGGCTCAAAAACTGAAAATAGAAAACAATATCCGGAAGCTCCGGTTCTTCGCCGGTGAAATGACCCAGCAGACCTTGGCGGAACAGGCCGGGGTCTCCCGCCAGACCATCATAGCCATGGAGGCGGGCAAGTATTCCCCCTCCCTGGAGCTGGCCTTCCGGGTGGCCCGGTTCTTCGGGGTGGGCTTGGAAGAGGTCTTTTCCTGTGACGGGGAGGAGAAGGCGGAAGGATAGCCTCCGGCGGCCCCTCAGGCGACAGAGTGAAACCGCCGGGTTCTCTCTAACTAAAGAAGAACCATCCCCCCCAGGGCGCCCAGGGTCAGGGTAACCACGGGGTGGGGTTTTTTAACCAGGTAAACCAGGCTCAAAACGGCAAAAATTCCCAGGGCCTTGAAATCGATCCAGGCCCCGTCGGGAAAATCCGTGAAAAGAAAAACCGAATTACCGAAGATGTAGACCGCCGCCGCGGCGATCATACCCACCGCCGCCGGCCGAAGCCCCGAGAGGGCGTGGACGACAAAACGGTTGGAGGCGTAGTTCTCCATGAACCGGGCAATGGCGATGATGATGATTAACGAGGGAGCCACAAGCCCCAGGGTGGCCGAGAGCCCTCCCAGGACTCCCGATAGTTTGAACCCCGCATAGGTGGCCATGTTAATGCCGATGGGACCGGGGGTGGCCTGGGATACGGCGATCATATCGATGAATTCACCCTGGGCCATCCATCCGCTTTCCAGAAGAGCCTCCCGTAACAGGGGCAGGGTAGCCAGGCCGCCCCCGACGGCAAACAGCCCGACCTTAAAGAAGGTAAAAAAAAGCTCCAGAAAGATCATGCCTTATCCTCCCGCCCTTTCAGGCCCCCCAGGATCCCCGCCGCGGCGGCACAAAGGGCAATTGTCACCGGGGAAAGACCAAAAAAGGTGATGCCGCAGAAGGCGGCGGCCAAGAGGATAAAATCCAGACGCCTTTTTATCCCCTTTTTTATCATGTCGGCGATGGTGAAAAAGAGAAGCACCGCCACCGCCACCCTGACCCCCGCAAAGGCCCGGGCCACCAGGGGAATCTCCCTGAATCCGGATAAAAAGGCGGCGATGAGGGTGATGATGATGAGAGAAGGGGTCACCATACCCGCCGTGGCCGCCAGGGCACCGGGAATGCCTGCGGTCTTATACCCCGCAAAGGTGGCGGTGTTGACGGCGATGATACCCGGGGTGGCCTGGCCGATGGCGTAGTAGTTCAAAACCTCTTCATCGGTGAGCCACCCTCTTTTTCTGACCATCTCTTCTTTAAGCATGGGAAGCATCACATACCCCCCGCCGATGGAAAAGAGACCGATTTTAAAGAATAGAGCAAACAGAGAGAGTAATCGTTTCATGGGTAACGGGACCGGCTCCTTGAGGTTAGTTAATCACGTCCTTCAGGATCGAGTCGTTGTGGCGCCAGTTCTTCTTCACCTTCACCATCAGATCCAGATTCACCCGATAGGGGAAAAGCTCGTTCAGCTCCTTCTGGGCTTCCAACCGGATCTCTTTGATGGTCTTTCCCCCCTGGCCCACCAGAATTCCCTTCTGAGAATCCCGCTCCACCATGAGAAAGGCCCTAACCCAGAGCCGGGATTTGCCGTTTTCCAGCTGGGTCATTTCCATGTCCGCCACCTCCACGTAGAGGGCATGGGGCAGCTCTTCCCGGGCCCGGGCGATGGCCTTTTCGCGGATCACCTCTTTGATGCGGAAGTCCGGCTCCTGGTCGGTGTAGATATCCTCGGGATAGAGAAGATCCCCCTCCGGGGAAGCCTCGTAGAGGGCGGTGAGAAGTTCGGGAACCCCCTGGCCGGTAAGGGCCGACAAGGTGAGTACGGGGGATTGGGAGAACCGGTGGGATATCCACTCCCGGGCCTCGTCGGGCCGGCTCCGGGGGTTGTCGGTCTTGTTGAGGCCCACCAGGACAGGAATCTGATGACCCGCCAGCAGCTCCGCCACGCTCTCCTCTTCGGGCCCCGGAGGCCGGGTCGTATCGAGAAGGTAGAGAACCAGGTCGATCCCCTCCAGGGAGTGTTCCGCCACATCCTTTAACTTCAGGTTAAAGTTCTTTTCGGAATGGTGGTAACCCGGGGTGTCCACAAACACCAGCTGCCCCTCCGGGCGGGTCAGGATGCCCCGGATGGCGTTACGGGTGGTCTGGGGGACAGGACTTACGATGGAGACCTTCTCGCCGCAGAGGGCGTTGATCAGGGTGGACTTGCCCGCCGAAGGGCGTCCGATAATGGCGATAAAAGCTGCTTTCATAGGTGCAGTGTAGGGGTTTTACCCGGGGATGACAAGAGCAGCCGGGGGAGGCAGAATTGATGAAAATCCTGGAGGAAGTTTACCCCTCTATGGATTTTCATAATTTAAAGTGGTATTAATATCGATATCTATTTTATCAATTGTTAGGAGCTTCCAGAATGAAAAAATTCCTGATCCTGATTCTGCTGACGACTCTGCTTGCCCTAGGCCTTACGGGCTGCGGCGGCGGAACCCCCGAACTAAGCGACGACGAGGCCATACAGGTTTTGGGTTACGCCGCTTCCATTGCCAATCCTCTGGGCTATACCACTGGGGGGCTCACGATGTCAACCTCTTCCCCCAGTATCCGCGCTGGGAGTGAATCGGTAACCCTCACCAGTCCCGAGGGAGGCACCGTGACTGTTTCCTACGACTTGAGTGGAACCGATATCACCGGTTCGGTGGACTATAACGGGCTTGTGGTTTCCTACAACGGGAAGAAGTACACCCTGGACGGAGTTTATGAACTTTCCATGTCCTATACCTCCAGTCTGAGCGGTGACATCATGACCATGACCTCGACCTACAGCCTCACCGGGAATATTGAAATCAGCGGTGCCGGTACCGCCAGCTTTGATTATGCTCTGGATTACGACACCGACATGGAGATGAATACGGCCACCGGTGCTACCTCCGTGACCATGAGCGTCACCGGAACCATGGGGGGCACAGCGATAAACGAAAGCTATACCCTTACCATGTAGATTTGCTGCAAACATCAATTCCGAGGGCGGCTTTCCCGCCGCCCCGGACCTCCTTTTCTTGACAGCTGAGAAACCGTGCCCTACAATCGAAGCAAGATAATTTAAATGATGTATATAGTAAAAAGAAGAAGGGGCTGTCTTTGAACCTGGTCCTAGGCTCACATGATCAAAATTCTCTCGCCGTAAAGTTTCCCTTTGAGCAAAAAGTGGTGGATGCCCTTCGGGCCCTACCCCGGCGAAGCTGGAACCCTTCGGTCAAAGCCTGGATTATCCCCGACACTCAGAAAGACATCAATCTTCTGCTGGAGAACCTTTACCGGACCGGCCTTTTTACCTATGAAGCGCCTGAACGGATGAGGGATATGGCAAGGCAAACTCTTGAAACCCGATACCAAGAGGCCCTTCAGACCCGCCATTACAGTCCACGAACCATCAAGGCGTATTCCTACTGGATCGGTAGGTTTCTCCGGTTCTTCCCTTCTGCGGATCCCTCCGGATGGGCTGAAAGGGAGATCAACGCTTTTCTTACGTTTTTAGCGGTGAAGGAGAAGGTTAGCGCCTCTACCCAGAACCAGGCTCTTTCGGCGCTGCTATTCTTTTTCAAAATTGTTCTCAACCGGCCCGTCAACGGACTTCAAGACGTGGTTAGGGCGAAGAAACCCGCCCGGCTTCCGGTGGTGATGGATAAAACAGAAGTAAGGAAGGTATTAGAACATCTATCCGGAGACCGCTGGCTCTGTGCCATGCTGATGTACGGATCAGGCTTGCGGCTGATGGAGTGCCTCAGTCTCAGGGTACAGGACATCGATTTTACCCGAAATGAAATTATCGTCAGGGCAGGCAAGGGTGATAAAGACCGCCGCACCATGCTCCCCGGTGCGGCGGTGGAGCCCCTGAAGGCCCATCTCTCTCAAGTTCGAAAGATCCATCAGACTGATCTGAAGGCCGGATGGGGTAAAGTCATCATGCCCGAAGCGCTGGAGCGGAAGTATCCCCAGGGAGCCGCCGAATGGCCATGGCAGTGGGTTTTTCCACAGGTGAACCGCTGGGTGAATTCCGAAACCGGGAAGGAAGGGCGCCATCATCTGGATCCCACCCTGATCCAAAGTGCCGTCCATGAAGCAGTGTTAAAAGCAGGTTTGACCAAACGAGCCAGCTGCCATACCTTCCGCCACAGTTTTGCCACCCATCTTCTGGAAAACGGCTATGATATTCGTACGGTTCAAGAGCTATTAGGTCATAAAGATCTTAACACCACCATGATCTATACCCACGTTCTGAACCGAGGTCCCAGCGGGGTGAAAAGCCCCCTGGATTCGCTGTGAAGAAGGTGAGTTCGGGGGTATATACGGATAGGTCTATCGGGAATGGGAAAATATCCGATGCGGTAACCTGTTATTCGAGAAGGATTTGCGATGACCTGTGGTTTGCT
>CAYYNJ010000051.1:10444-12772 GCA_964472775.1 uncultured Spirochaetaceae bacterium | reverse complement strand
GACGGTTCCTGGCTGGTCACCGACGGCGGCGGGGCCTGGCGCATGGACGATACGGGCAGCGAGATCCTCATCATCAACCCGGCGGGGGGGATAACCTGGCGCTACGGACAGGGCCTCCGATTCGCCCATTCCGCCATTAGGCTCTCCAGCGGGAACATCCTGATACCCGACACCGGAAACAACCGGCTCATCGAAGTAAACCGGGACAAAAAAATCGTCTGGTCCAGCGAGTCCTGGCCCGGCGGCAGGCTTTCCGACGGTAGTAAGCTCGATTATCCTAACCACGTGCAGGAGCTTCCGGGGGGCTTCTTTCTTGTTTCCGACCGGAACAACAGCCGGGTCATCGAGATCGACCGGGCGGGCACGATCCGCTGGAGCTTCCACGGTACCACCCGGCAGCACGCCCCGGTTTTCATCGGAAACGGCCGCTACCTGGTGGCCGACAGTGAGGGAAACCGGGTTCTTGAAATAGACAAAGCCGGCAATATCCTCTGGTCCTTTTCGGAAGGGCTCAGGTGGCCCCGGTGTGTGGAGAAGCTCGATAACGGCAATTACCTCATCACCGATTCGAACAACCACAGGATTCTCGAAGTGAGCCCCGCAGGGGTGGTGGAGGCGGAGCTGAAGGGACCGCTGCGGGTGCCCTATGAAGCGCACCGCCTCTCCGACGGTACCACGCTGGTCAGTGATGCCCAGCACGGAAGGGTCATGGTTCTCGATGCGGAAAGCCGAATTGTCAGGGAATTCCGTAATCTCCGTTATCCGCCCTACGCAGATACACCGAATGACCCCGGTTTTGAGGCCTTGGAGGCGGGGGTGGTCGTGGACCTGGAAGCGGGAGTAGAGAAGCGTCCCCTCGACTACAACGGCTGGCATGTTGCGGACATGGTTGGTCACGGTTCGGGAACCTGGGCGGTGGATGAAACCGTGGTCCGGGAGGGCGAAAAATCCGTGTCCATCGAATCGACAGAGGAAGACCGAGCGCGGCGATGGTGGGGACAGCGGATTGCGGTTCAGCCCGGTGAGAGGCTCAACCTGTTTTGCTCGGTTAAAACAGAAACGGTTCCTCCCGGGGCTACGGGAATCGGCATCACCTGGATGGACGAGCTGGGGGGGCAGATCGGCGGGGTAAGCGGCCCGGCCCTTTACGGCAGCACCGACTGGACGGTGGTCCCCCTTTCGGTCCTGGTGCCCGAAGGCGCCGCCATGGCGGAGATATCCCTGACTCTTGTGGGACGGGGGAAAGCTTGGTTCGACGGGCTGGAGTTTGGCCGGGAACAGCAGTGAAAGATGTGATCAGAGGCTGGTTGTCTGGGGTCATTTTCAGGTTTATCAGCTACAAAACTGGCTAGAGAGAAATGGACTGGTTAGACCGGCCATGGACTATTTTAGTCTGGTTTTTATTGAGTTGTAGATACGCTGTAATCTGGGGAGGAGGGCCTGGATTAACTGCCCCTGATCAGGTTCAGTAGCCTCAATTCGTTTCAGGAATCGGTTCCAGTCTGTGTTGAAGCTATCTGAAGTCCAATATGCTTCTGCCAGGCTTTCCGGAAGCTCCGGTAGCATGGTGTTCCGGTTTTTAAAAGTATTGCAGGATGCTGCGACCACTTTTTCATCAGTAAGACCAGCCTTAATGAGCAGCTCATACAGATCGTAGAGGTCTTTGTAACGGCTGTTTACCGTCCCCAGGGATACAAGGGCTTCAAGTTTTTCGGCCGCCATGGTTTCGTCGGAATATGTCCGGATGTTGAAGGAGCGGTTATCGAGAAGGGTTCTGTATGGTCTGCTTACAGGGCCGCCGGTGATGACATCACCAAATCCCATGTCTATTTGCAGTCTTGTTCGTGCAGTACCGAGATACACTGTTATATAGGCTCTGATGCCTCCATGATCAGTCTGTCCGGTGATGGCACTGACATCAATCGATGCCAAATCGAACTGAAGCCCATCATCTATTTTTATGGAACAAGCCTCTGTGAGGATATCCTGGAGTAATGCTTCTGAATCGCTTTTCTGCGAGCCCAGCAGATCGATATCCTTTGTTGGTCTGGCAATGATTCCCTGCAGCTGATAGAACAGAAGTCCGCCTTTCAGGACGATGTCTTCAGAATGCCGGGTACTGACAATTCGATGCAGTAAGCCTTCCTGCATGTACAGAGTCAGATTTACCTTAAAATAACACGGAGTTACATTATGAAGCTTAACAAATTATTTTACTTACTTCTAATATTTCTGTTAGTTCTAATTCAATTCTATCAAAAGTTTTACCATAATCTTCTTTCTTTATCTCTTTCCTTTTTATTCCCTCTTGTAGTCTATAAAGTAAAT
>CAYYNJ010000051.1:0-10434 GCA_964472775.1 uncultured Spirochaetaceae bacterium | reverse complement strand
TACTGACAATTCGATGCAGTAAGCCTTCCTGTATGTAAAGAGTCAGAATACGCTGGAAGGGTACTAGCTCTTTCCTTGCCATGTTCAGAAGTCGTGTGCGTATTGATGCTGCTGTATCTTTCATGACATTAACCTCAGATGTATTCTGACAGGCCCTTCGGATTTCAGAACACGCGCGTACTCGATAAGCTTGTCGATATTGGTTTCCTGACTGCCCAGATAATTCCGGATGGCTTCATTCACCACATCCTGGCCAAGAATCCGTCGGTATCGGATGCTGTCACAGATTGTTTTCTCACGATCATACATCGCTATTTCATTCCCTTCGATATCAACCTTTATGAGTCCGAGGGTATATCTTGTTCTTCCGAAGGAAAACTTCCTAACGGGCGGATAGTCAGGGGGCAGAGTTCTGTCGTCCCTTGGTATGGCAATTTGTACCGATGGCGGTTCATAGCTTGTCAGTTCATAGACTGCGAGGGCGGATGCGAGGCAGATAACAGCACCCGGGAGAGCAGTCTGGATTTCGTAGAACCCTGATGCTGTTTGATTCTCAGCCTTTAGATATAGTCCGGACTTCAGGCGAACAAGAACTCCCTCATCGACAAGTTCTTTCAGATAGAAGTTATGCAGTCCTGCTGCCTGGAAATCGGATGTCCGGATAACACCGTTATGAGAACCGAGGTACTCATCCATTCTCTCTCTTGTCTGCTGATCCATAATAAGTTCCTTGATAGATTCTACCACAGTTTATATGTATTGTGGTAGATTTTATCAGATAATGTATTGATGCTCTTCCGGAAGTTCTTGTTGAGCTTGGTCAGTACATTCCGGAAGATTATGATGCCGCCGATTGAGAAGTATTCCGGTGTCAGGGGTGTGATCATTTCATCGGTGGCGATGAGGATGCATTTCTCCAGACAGGACATTCCTGGGGATAGATATCGATGAGAATGGTCTTTTTTGTTTTGGATAATTTCCAGGCTACGTTGCAGGAGAGGGTGCTTTTACCAACACTTCCACTTTGATTATGGAATGCTGTAACTCGCATTTTGACCTCCTCTACCACTGTTGTAGGGCAATTGTATCTATGTAGTAGAGCCAACAGGGGTACAGTGTGTAGTTTTTGTTAGTTTATGCTTTGGAATAGATTTCACCGAAAATAGTTGTTAATAACTATTACCTACTGTACTATATGAGCAGTTAAGCGGATGTGGCCCATTTTGCTGTCGGGGGTATTGATGTGAATAAGCCAGATGAAGTAATGACAATTGATGAACTTGTTATATATCTCAAAATACCTAAGTCAACCCTATACAAACTTGTACGGGAGAGGCAGATCCCAAGTCAGAAAGTAGGACGACATCTTCGGTTCCGGAAGGAGACAATCGATAAATGGTTGGATCAGCAGAAGTTTGAGGAGTAGTGTTTCCGATTATCAAATCCGCTAAACGGTTGAATATTGTACTTTTGCCCTCTGTAGGTTCGATAATTAACCTGATAATCAGGCTTGGATAACAAGGAATTGGTACAGATATTGATAATATAACCTATAGTGTAAGAATTTAAACATAAAAAAACGGTATGCCTGGACGTTTGCGCATACCGTTTATATCTTAGGGCGGGAGGGTGTTACCCCCCCTACTATACATTCTCGGACTCCGTTTCGGGAACTTTAGGCGGATTTATGCAGGAAATAGAAATTTTTACCGACGGCGGATGTTCGGGAAATCCCGGTCCCGGGGGCTGGGCCTATGTGCTTATCAATGGCGAGGCGGTCAAAGAACGGTCCGGCGGCACCGCAGATACCACCAACAACCGCATGGAATTGACCGCCGTTATCTCGGCCCTTCAGGATGTTCACGGTAACCCCGACTGGCAGGCGAGGCCTCTCAAGGTCTCCACCGATTCCCAGTATGTAAAGAACGGCATCACCCAGTGGATCCAGGGCTGGATTAGGAACGGCTGGAAGACCGCGTCGAAACAGCCGGTGAAAAACCAGGATCTCTGGCAGGAGCTTTACGGATTGACCCGGGGACTTCAGCTGGAGTGGTTCTGGGTGAAAGGCCACGCCGGCCACGAGCAGAATGAACGGTGTGATGCCCTGGTAAAGCAGGAGATGGCCCGGTACCTCTAACCGAAAAAAGAAGTATTTTCTCACCACTTGAAGCATTTCCTCTCTCCCGGGGGTAAACCCCTGCAGGAGGCGGCATGGAAATTTTCAGTTATGCCCCCATGGGGTATGAGGGATTGGTGGTTTCGGTGGAGGCGGATATCCGCCGTGGCATTCCGGGGCTGGAGGTGGTGGGTCTGCCGGATTCGGCGGTGCGGGAAGCCCGTGAGAGGGTGAGGGCGGCGGTAAGGAACAGCGGATGGGATTTTCCCACCGGACGCATCCTGATCAACATGGCTCCTGCGGGAGTCAGGAAGGAAGGGGCGGGGTTTGACCTTTCTTTGGCGGGGGCGATTCTCATCAGGGCCGGGGTGTTGCCGCGCTGGCCCGGACATCGGCTCATGCTCTTGGGAGAGTTGACCTTAACCGGAGGGGTGAGGCGTGTGGCCGGTGTTCTCTCTGCGGTAGCCAAGGGCCGGGCGGAAGGGATAAGCGCCTTCATTGTTCCCGGGGAAAACCTGGAGGAAGCGAAGATCCTTAAAGGGCCCCGGGTTTTCGGGATCGGGCACCTGGGGCAGCTGCCGGAACTGTTTCACCGCCTAGGAGATCCGCGGGACCGAGGATCCGAGCCGCAGGCGTTTACCGGCCCGGCGTCTGATGGTTTTTCCGATGAGCAGGATTGGGAGGATTTCGGCAATATCAGGGGGCAGGCGGTAATGCGCCGCGCCATTGAGGTGGCCGCTGCGGGGGGGCATCATGTCCTGCTTTTCGGCCCTCCGGGGTGCGGAAAAACCATGGCGGCCCGGAGCCTGCCCTCCATACTGCCCGCTTTGACTCCGGCCTCCGCCTTGGAGGTGACCCGTATCTATTCGGTGGCGGGAATGCTTCCCGGGGAGGGACGGCTGATCCGCCGTTCCCCCTGCCGCATGCCCCATCATTCTTCATCCATGGAAGGTTTAGTGGGGGGAGGTAAGGGGGTTCTGCCCGGCGAGGTCAGTTTAGCCCACCGGGGGGTGCTGGTTCTCGACGAGGCGCCGGAATTCCGCAAAAACCTCCTGCAAAGTTTGAGAGAACCTTTGGAAACGGGCCGGATCAACCTGGCCCGGGCAGACCGGACCCTTTGGTATCCGGCGCTTTTTCAGCTGGTACTCACCGCCAACCCATGCCCCTGCGGTAACCTGGGTAAAGAGAAGGGGGTTTGTGTCTGTTCACCCCAGGAGATCCGCCGGTACTGGAAACAAATCGGCGGGGCGCTGATGGACCGGATAGACATGAGGATTCCCGTGGGACCCCTGAAGCCGGGAGAATACACCGGCCCCCGGGGCGAGGAGAGTGCCACAATCCGCCGCCGGGTCTCTGAAGCCCTTTCCCGGCAGGAGTTCCGTTATGCTGATGAATCCTTTAAAAGGAACGCCCGGATTCCTCCGGGGCGCCTTTCGCTCTACTGTTCTTTGGAACCGCCGGTGGAACAAACCTTCATGACCGCCCTGAAAAAACTTTCCCTGTCCTCCCGGGCCATGGGTTCGGTTCTCCGGGTGGCCCGGACCATCGCGGATCTGCAGGGAGAGGGGAACATCGGTCGGGATCACATCCTGGAGGCCTTTCAACACCGCCGTTATGGAGACTCTGACTTCTACTGGCACTCTCCCTGATAAGGCGTAAAAGAGGGGGGATGGGCAAGATTACGATTTCTGATGAAACCTCATCGTTGCGAAATTCTGCATTTTGGTTTATAAAAGACGTAGTGAATGCTAAAAAAGATGCCCAGCCCCCGGAACAGAAAAATCTCACCGACACGATGCGGTACCACCGTCTCATAGACAGCTCTCCCCTCATCATCAGCTACTGTGATCTTGAGCTTAAAATTACCTACATGAACCGCACCTGTCTCAACCACTATGGGGTGACCTTGGAAGAAGCCCTGGGTCGGAGCCTTTTAGATTTTGTGGTGCCCGAATACCATGACGAACTAGTGCGCCTCTACAGGTCCATCACCTTTGAAAAGCCTCAGATTGAGATGGATAATCCCATCCCCAGTAATTCGGGAGAAGTCCGGTGGTATCACTGGATAGACCAGGGAATCTTCGATGAAAATAAAAACCTGGTGGAGTATCAGTCCATCGGGCAGGATATCACCCGGCGGTACCAAGTGGAGGAAGCCCTCAAGCAGAGCGAGGAACGCCTCATGGAAGCCCAAAAGATAGCCCGCATGGGAGATTGGATCTGGGAGGTGGAATCGGGAGATCTTCACTGGTCGGATCAAAATTTTCGCCTTCTAGGATTCAAACCCCAATCTTTTGTGCCCGAGGGAGATATTTTTCTTAATCTGCTTTCTGAAGAGGAGAAGAATCATCATCATTCCGTGATAGGCAGGGCGTTTTCCGAAAAACAGAGCTACTACGAGATTGCCTATCCCATCGATTTACCCGCAGGGCGCCGCTGGTTCCATGACCGGTGTCAAGTGGAATACCGGAATGGTAAAGCCGTTAGGGTGAGAGGGACCGTCCAGGACATCACTCCCCAGAAAGAACTGCTGTTGGACCTGGAAAGGCGGATTAAAACCGAGTCCCTGGCCACGGCCATTTCAACACGGTTTGTTAAAACTCCCTTCTCTAAAATCAATGAGGCCGTCGAAGCCACCCTGGAAGAGCTTAAAGGGTTTTTCCAGGCCCGGCGCTGTTACCTCTATTTTTATGAAGGGGCGGAACTGAGTGAGCCGGGACGCTGTCTCTGCACCGGCGGTGATGACAGCCCCTTCGAGGGAGGTCCCGATCCCTGGCATGGTGAACAGGAGGAGATGACCCCCCATTATTCTTCGCAGATACTCCGGGGGACGGGGGTGTGCCTCAATAACCGAAGCGAAATAGATGCCGCCTCTCTCAGGGAGGGGGAAATCTTCAAGCATTACGGCGTTCAAGCCTTGCTGGCGGTTCCCCTGCTCCACGAAGACCGGTCCGAGGGCTGTTTGGTCCTTGATGCGAATCAACCCCGGCCTGACTGGACCGATGACATGCTGGGGGGGCTTCAGTTAATCGCGGAAATCATCGTCGGAGCCCTGGACCGGCATAAGACTCAGGAGCAGGTGCATTTTCTCAGTTTCCACGATTCCTTGACCGGGGTATATAACCGGGCTTTCTTCAAAGAAGAGCTTCGCCGTTTAGATACGGAGCGTCAGCTGCCCCTATCGATATTAATGGGGGACGTGAACGGCCTCAAGCTCTCCAACGACGTCTTCGGCCACCAGGCGGGGGATAAACTACTCAAAATTATCACCGAGATTCTTAAGAAGAATTGCCGTGAAGAAGATATCATCGCCCGATGGGGGGGGGATGAGTTCATCATCCTGCTGCCCAAAACTTCGGAAACCACCGCCAACCTCATCAGCAGCAGAATTCTGGCGTCGTGTCAGGAGAGGGAGCGGAACCCCATCCGTCCCAGTATTGCCCTTGGGTGCGCCACCAAGTCCATCGAAGAAGTACCCATCGATCTGGTGATTAAAGAAGCGGAAGACCGAATGTACCGTCGAAAACTGATGGATGAACGTTCTGTCCGGAGCGCCATCATCGGCTCACTGAAAAAAACCCTCTTTGAAAAGAGTATTGAAACCGAAACCCATGTGGACCGGGTGGTGGCTTTGGCCAAACTTTTCGGTAAGCATTTGAAACTCAGCGACAGCGAACAGGCGGACTTAAATCTGCTTTCGGTGATGCATGACATGGGAAAAATTGCCGTACCCAGACACATTCTTAAGAAAGCAGAAAAGCTGACCCCCGAAGAATGGGAAGAGATCACCAAGCATCCCGAAACGGGCTACCGCATCGCCAAAGCTTCACCGGAATTATCACCCATCGCCGATCTCATCCTGGGCCATCACGAACGGTGGGACGGGAAAGGGTATCCCCAGGGACTCAAAGGGAAGGAGGTGCCCCGGCTCTGCCGAATCGTCAGTATCATCGACTCCTACGATGTGATGATCACCGGAAGAATCTATTCCCCTCCGAAAACCCGGGAAGAAGCGCTGGCGGAGTTAGAAAGGGAGGCGGGTAAGCAGTTTGATCCCTGGCTGGTAAAAGAGTTTCTCTCCCTGCCCCTGTAACCCTCCGCACCCTTTTCTCATGCCTCTATATTTGCTATATTTTATCTCAAGAAAAAAGCCGGGAGGTGGTATGCGATTATACAGCCGGGGACAGCTGGTTCTGGTAGCTCTGTCCAGTGTGGTTCTTGTTTTTGCCCTGGCCCTGGGGTTCGGGCTGGTGAAGATCCCTCAGGTTTCTTCCCAGGGGGCGGCCGGTGAACCAGAATCCGTGGAAGAGACAGTTTTCCAGCTCTCCACCAACCCGAAAAACCCCGAAGAGCTGCAGCCGGTTAACTGGGAAGACGGATTCAGCGCCGATGAGCTGGAGAATATCCGCATCTACGAGTCGGTCAACGAAGGGGTTGTTAATATTTCCACCGAGACCTTGCGGCTCAACTGGTTTTTAGAGCCCGTTCCCAGCGAGGGCGGTACCGGTTCAGGATCCATCATCGACACCCGGGGATTCGTGCTGACCAACTATCACGTGGTGCAGGATGCCTACAAGGTGTTCGTGAATCTCCACGACGGCAGCCAGTTTGAGGGGGAGGTGATCGGCAAGGATCCGGAAAACGACCTGGCGGTGGTGAAATTCGATCCCGCCGGTAAAACCCTTCGCACTGTTCCCTTTGGCACATCTGACAATCTTCGGATTGGACAGAAGGTTCTGGCCATTGGGAATCCCTTCGGGTACGACCGCACCCTGACCACCGGGGTCATCTCCGGGGTGGGGCGTCCCATGAAGACCTCCACCAACCTGATTATCAACGACATGATTCAGACCGATGCCTCCATCAACCCCGGGAATTCCGGGGGGCCCCTGCTGAACAGCCGGGGTGAGATGATCGGCATCAATACCATGATCTTTTCGCCCAGCGGAGGCTCCGTGGGAATCGGATTCTCGGTTCCCGTGGATACCGCCAAGAAGGTGGTGCCCGAGCTCATCGAGCACGGTATGGTCATCCGGGGTTGGCTGGATATTATTCCCGTACAGCTTGATGCCAACATCGTCCGGTACGCCCGGCTCGGTGTGACCCACGGCCTGCTCATTTCCAGCGTCGCCTCCGGGGGGCTGGCGGAAAAAGCGGGGCTCCGGGGGGGGGACCAGAAAAACCCGGTGCGCTACGGCCGGGATACCATCTACCTGGGGGGCGATATCATCATCGGCATCGATGACATCGAAATTGCCACCCTGTCGGATCTTTTTAACGCCCTGCAGAACACCAAGCCCGGCGACGTGGTGACTGTGAGGGTGGTGAGGGGGCGTCGAACCGTGGAGGTCGATGTTCCCCTCATCCAGCGGCCCGCCGGCATCGCCCTGAATTAGCCATGGAATTCCAAGTCGTATCCGATTTTGAGCCCTCCGGCGATCAGGGTCCCGCCATCGAAGCCCTCAGCCAGGGCATCCGGGAAGGGAAGAAGTTTCAAACCCTGAAAGGGGTCACCGGTTCGGGGAAAACTTACACCGTCGCCAAGGTGATCGAGAGAATTCAGAAACCCACCCTGGTAATCAGCCACAACAAGACCCTGGCGGCCCAGCTCTACAGGGAGTTTCAGGAATTCTTTCCCCACAACGCCGTTGAGTACTTTGTCTCCTACTACGATTACTACCAGCCCGAAGCGTACGTGCCTTCCCGGGATCTTTACATAGAAAAAGATTCTTCCATAAATGAAGAAATTGACCGGATGAGGCTCTCCGCCACCTCGGCGTTGATGGAGCGGCAGGATGTGATCATCGTGGCCACCGTTTCCTGTATCTACGGCCTGGGAAGCCCCGAATTTTTCAGAGAGATGCGGGGCCTCTTTCATGTGGGGATGACCGCCGATCCCGCCGCCATTTCCCGGAAACTCATTTCCCTGCAGTACGACCGGAACGATGCGGTGCTGGAGCGGGGGAGCTTCCGAATCCGCGGCGACGTGGTGGAGATTCAGCCCGCCTACATGAAAGAAGCGTACCGCATCGAGGTGGGCTGGGAAGAGATCGAACGGATCCGCCGAATTCATACCATCACCGGCGAAACCCTGGAAGAGATGCACACCTGTACGGTTTATCCTGCCAAACACTTTGTCATGCCCGAAGACCAGCTCCAGGGCGCCTTGGAAGGGATTAGGCAGGAGCTGAAAGATCGTCTGGAAGAACTGGAAGGGCAGGGGAAGCTGGTGGAAGCCCAGCGGCTCAAGAGCCGCACCGAATACGATCTGGAAATGATGGAAGAAATGGGATTCTGTTCGGGCATCGAGAACTATTCCCGTCCTCTGTCGGGCCGGAGGGCGGGGGAGCGCCCGGCGGTACTGATCGATTACTTTCCCGAGGATTTTCTCACCGTCATCGACGAGTCCCATGTGACCATCCCCCAGATCGGGGCCATGTACGAAGGCGACCGGTCCCGGAAAAAGAATCTGGTGGATTTCGGATTCCGCCTCCCTTCGGCCCTGGATAACCGGCCCCTCTACTACGGCGAGTTCGAGAGTCTCATCGGCACCACCCTTTTTGTATCCGCCACCCCCGGTAAAGAGGAGATGCGTAAAAACGAGATCATGGTGGAGCAGGTGATACGGCCCACGGGGCTCCTGGATCCGGAGATCGAGGTGCGGCCCACTTCGGGGCAGATCGAAAATCTCTACGGAGAGATACGGAAAAGAATCGCAGCGGGGGAGAGAACCCTGGTGACCACCCTGACCAAGAAGATGGCCGAAGAATTGGCGGATTACTTCTCCGGCATGGGGCTGAAGGTTCAGTACCTTCACTCCGAGGTGGAAACCATTGAAAGGGTGGAAATTCTCAAGGAGCTGAGAATCGGTACCCTCGACGTCATCATCGGCATCAACCTGCTCCGGGAAGGGCTGGATCTGCCGGAAGTTTCCCTCATCGCCATCCTGGATGCCGATAAAATCGGGTTTCTCAGATCCGCCACCAGCCTGATTCAGACCATCGGCCGGGCCGCCCGGAACGTGAACGGTAAGGTCATCATGTACGCCGACAAAGAATCCGACGCCATGCGGGCCGCCATCGAAGAGACCGACCGCCGCCGGGCCATCCAGGAAGCCTATAATACCGCACACGGCATCACTCCCCAGACCATTAAAAAAGCGGTGAGCGACATCCTGGTTCGGAAGAAGGAAGAGAAAAAGAAAGTCGAAGCGGTTTCGGTGGAACTTCTCAAGAACAGCTACAACATTCTGATTCCCAAAGAAAAGAAGGCCCTCATCAAAGCGTTGGAGGCGGAGATGCTGGAACTGGCAAAAAATCTGGAGTTCGAGAAGGCGGCCCTGGTCAGGGACGAACTTTTAAAACTGAAAGAAGGATGACCCCGGGCCGCCCCGGGGTTTACCTCCTCCTTTTAGTTCATCAGGCATCGGCCTGGCTGGCGGTGAGAACGTTTCCGTCGGGGTCGTAAAATTTAAACATTTTAAGCCCCTCTTCGGGGAAATCGACAAACTCGCCCTTGAAATGCACATCATCCCGGGTCAGTTGGGCATGAAAATCTTTCAGGTCCTTTACCCCGAGGGTGATAAATTCGTTGGCCGGTACCGGAGCCGACTCGGCCCAGCGGTTTAAGGCCAGGAAGGTATTAGCGGTGCCGGGAATGGATAGTTCCACCCAGCCCTGGGAATCAAAAACTACCGAAAGGCCCAGAGTTTGGGTGTAGAAGTTTTTAGCCCGTTCTAGGTCCTTGACCCAGACGAAGGTGATCAGGTTTGTGTAGGCGTTTTTCATGGCGTCTCCTTAAAATTAGTCCAACAAACACCGGACCACCGAGTCGATCCGGGCCAGCTGGCTGCGCAGTTCATTCTTTTCATCCTCCCCCAAACCATCAGGGGAAAGGGTATATATATTTTCCAGTATTTTTTCGGTCCGGTCTATCCCTTTTTTCAGAAACAAATCGTGATTTAAAGCATCCCGGAAACGGGTTTCCAGGGAGGTAATCTGGGCGGTTCGCTTCTTCGCGTTTTCCGGCGCTCCCCCGGGGGCAGACCCGTCGAGCAGTTTGGCCATGAGGGCCTTCATTTTACGAAGACGTTCTGCGGCGGCTTTCATATTTCCGCTGGTAAAGTTCAGTTTTTCCCGGTAATGCTTTGAAGCGCGCACTCATGTTGCGCAGGTACCACTGGTTGCTCTGCACATCGTTGGGCAGGTAGGGCTCCATCGCCTTTTTGAAAATGTACTTGCTCTCCTGGCCCTGGATTTTGTGGCTGGACGGCAGCGTGGCCAGCCAGTCCACCAGTTCAAAGTCCATCAGCGGGGCTC
>CAYYNJ010000050.1:0-12888 GCA_964472775.1 uncultured Spirochaetaceae bacterium | reverse complement strand
ATTCTGGGATGTTTTGAAGTCATAAAAAAAATAAAATTTTAAAGGTTTATCCGTTCATAGTAATTATCGAAAGTCTTTTTTTTCCGTCCATTCTAATGGTAAGTGGATCTTTAAAGCGTACATGCTTAATATATTTCAGCTCTTCAACTACTTCGAGCTTATCTAGTATATCCCACCTGATATAGCTGTCAGAGCGATCATAATGCACTGTAAAATAACCCACATTCATTGAGGTAACATTATGAAAAAAGTGAGAACCCATAGAACCATCCAGAGGGAAGCCCTGCAAGCTTGTTTCAACAATAATTTTGGCATTAGATATTTGGGGCCAGGTAACCGGAATACCAATAAATCGGTCCCTTGTCCCCCACCTTCCCGGGCCAATAAGCACATATTGTTTGTTCTGGTCTTGCAGTTTATTATTGATGCGTTCAATTTCATCGGTCATTTCAACTGTTTTTGTTTTATTGAATTTTTCCTTATCAACAAAAACAATATCTTTAATTCCCTTGATTATTCCGTTGCCCATCCCTTTTTCTGTATAGAGCAGTATATCATCTTTATTGAACTCATCCATTTCTATATTGAAATCCTGGGCTTCTCCGAGCAAAGGTTTTATCTGCAAGAGATAGAAAGACGCCTTACCATTTTCGTCTTTATTGAGGTCTATGGCATATTCTATTTCAACCGGAGACCCAAAAGCCTCTTTAACAATATTCAGTATCATTTCAATGGTTTCTGCAAGCGGGATATATTTGAAACGCAAAATATTTGCGAAATTAACAATGCGTGGGCCGGGTTTGTCAATGCCTGGTTCTATGCGATCGTTTGCATCATCATAAACCGATGCACAGTGCTTCAGGGTGCCATGCATTTCAGCATCGTACAAATCGAGCCTTTTCAGGGCAGCTTCTTCACCTTCCAGCAGGTTCACGTTTTTGTTTTTTAAATCCACAGCAAAAAATTCCACCTGCGAATCTTTAAACTGATCTTTAGAAGATTTAATTTCAACCCCTGGATATTTAGGAGAGAAACGGTAAGCTTTTTCTCCTTCTACCACATATTTGCCCAATCCCATGGCTGCAATGGCAAAACCCTCGTTGGGTTCCATATTGCCAATGGGGTAATAGTTATACGATTGGGCCACCCCGGAAAAATGAGGATAGAAAAGATCCCCATGACGCCGCCCCACCACTTCTTGGATGATCACCGCCATTTTTTCTTCTTCGATAATGTAGTTGAGCCCTTCGATATAACGCCGGGTATCCATCAGAAATACCGAAGCGTAAACCAAAGCGATGGCGCTGCAGAGCTCTTCTAGGCGCGCTTCAAGGCTGTCCTGGCTGTTAGGTATCATATAGGTCTGATAGACTCCGGCGAAGGGCTGGGACTGGGAATCCTCCAGCAGCCCCGAGGACCGGACCGCCAGGGGGTAAGAGGCTTTCTCCAGCAACTGCCGCAGCTGGGCCTTCATCCGGTCGGGAAACCGTGACTTGAGAAAGCTTTCCTTAATCAGCTTATCATCCTCGATGTTTCTTATCTCATAGAGATTGTTGGACCGGAGAAAGAAATCAAACTCGCTGGTACCGATGATGCAGGTGATGGGAATGCGTATCCGGAGGTCGGCAAACCTCTTCTCCAGCTCCGTGGTAACCAGAAGGGCGTTAAGGAAGGCTAACCCCCGGCCTTTTCCGCCCAGAGACCCCCGGCCCAGACGGATGATGATCTCTTCCTGATTCAGGTTGGTGGGATCAAAGGCCAGCAGTCTGCCCCGGTTATGCTCAATCCGGGCGGTGCGGAATACTTCAATCAGGTGCTTCCTTAATTCCTCCAGGGTAGAAAAATCTTCGGGCATCACCACCCGAAGGTTTCGGGCGATCTGAAATTCACCGTGGGCAATAAGCCAGGAAGAAAACTCCAAGCGCTTGGCGTGGTAGAGAAGAGATTCTTCGGGAATGGTAGGCAGAATACGTTCGAAATCCAGAGGCTTCTCCGCCCGGGCTATCTCGGTTCCCCCGGGGGTGCGGAAGACAAAATCGCCGAATCCGAGACGTCCCAGGATGAACTTCCGCAGATCTCCCAAGAGCTGGGATGATTTTTTATGGAAGAAATCAACCCCCAGAAGCCGGGCTTGCTCTAGGTTTTCTTTCACCGAGGATTGAAGAATCATGGGGAGATGGGCATCCTTCTCCTTCAGCAAGGTCAGAAGTTTAATCCCCGCCTGCGGATCCAGCTCCTTCCCCTTGCGGTACTGCACATCGGAAATGACGCAGAGCAGGTATTCCCGGTACTTCTCGTACAGCGAAAGGGCCTCCTCATAGGTTCGGGCCAGAAGGACCTTGGGACGGGTCCGCATCCGGTAGTACTTATTGTTATCGTTCATCTCTTCGGTAATCAAACGCTGGGCCTGCTCCATCACTTCGGTGTACAGCAGCGGCAGATAGAGAGAATGAAAATTGATGGAATCTTCCACCAAAAGGATGACCCTGACCAGGCCGTTTTCCGTGTCGTAGGGCGCATTCTTGGCGTCCTCCACGTACTTGATCATGGCGAGAAACATTTTGGAATCCCCGTTCCAGAGAAAGACGTTGGCGATCCCGCCCAGGTCAGTGCCGCGGTTTTGAAGAAGCTGAATGTCGGATTTCACCGTAAGCAAAAGCAAAATCGGCAGCCCCGGGTAGAGCCGCTTCACCTCCCGGCTCAAATCGAAGGGCGAGGTTTCTCCCGGCCTCATGGTGGTGATCATCAGGTCGAACCGGCCGGTTTCCAGTGCCTTCAGGGCTTCCTCTCCGTTGGGAACCGAGGTGATCCGGGGAACAGTGGTGAGGTTGAGCTGGTGATACTCCCCCACGATCTGTTCCGAAAGCCGGGCATCGTGTTCAAAAATGTAGGCATCGTAGAAGGTGGAGATTAGAAGGATGTCCTTAACACGGTACTGCATCAGGTTATGGAAGTTATCTTCGCCAAATTTAAACTTGTTGTAATATTCGTTCAGTTCTTTTAAGTCCATGATAAAACTATAAATTATTCCCCAGGCCCGCACAATCCCGGAGTTTTGCTTGATTCCGGCTCTAAATAAAACAAATTTACTCTTCATTTTTGTTCATATGGTCAGTATTAAAGAGGATTTTAACTATTTGGACTTTTTTTTAAGTTTTTGTTTACAGAATTCACATATCCGGTTATAGTTTTAGGGCTAGGGTTCGCACCTTTAAAAGGTGCGGCCATTCTCTGGAGTTAGTCCGATCACCATAAACCAAGGGGTGGACCGGATGTTTTTTAGGAGGGATTTACATGGATCTTAAGAGTTTACGTATCAATGCGGCCCGCTTGCAGGAGACCCTGGAGGACTCGGCAAAAATTGGTGCCACCCCCAACAAGGGTTTAATCCGCTGCGCCGCCACCGACGAAGACAAGGTGGGCCGGGATCTTCTTCTCAAATGGTATAAAGAAGTAGGATGCGAGGTTACCATCGATGAGATGGGTAACATGTTCGCCGTTAGGCCCGGTAAAAACCGGAAACTCGGTGCGGTTCTCACCGGTTCGCATTTTGACACCCAGCGCCCCGGCGGCCGGTTCGACGGTATCCTCGGTGTTTTAGGCGCCCTGGAAGTCATGCGGGTGATTAACGAAAACAACATTCAGCTGGAACGGGACCTGATCATCACCAACTGGACCAACGAAGAGGGCGGCTGGTACGCCCCCGCCTGCATGGGCTCCGGTGTCTGGGTGGGCAACCACACGAAAGAATGGGCCTATGCCCGGAAAGACCGGGACGGCAAGACCGTTTTCGGTGAAGAGCTTGAGAGAATCGGCTACAAAGGAACCTTCCCCGCTTCCCACAAGAACTGGAACATCTACGCCGCCTTCGAGCTTCATATCGAACAGGGCCCCATGCTGGAGAAAGAAAAAATCCAGATCGGCGCCCCCAAGGGTATCCTCTGCCTCCACTGGTACGATATTTATCTTGAAGGAACCGCCAACCAGGTAGGTCCCACCCCCATGGTGGGCCGGAACGACGCCCTTCTCGCCTTTTCCGAGATGAACATGGTGGTTAACAAGGTGGCCCATCAGATGGGCGACATGGTCGGCACGGTTGGCGAGATTCAGAACTACCCCAACAGCCGGAACATCATTCCCGACAAGGTCCACTTCACCGTGGATATCCGTTCCTGGGACGACGACCACGCCATCAAGGCCTGGGAAATGATGAAGAAGGAATTTGAAGTCATCGCCGCCCGGCGGGGCTGTCCCATCCGGACCGAAGAAACCTGGAAGGTGGCCCACGCCCCCTTCGATCCCGTTCTTCACGACCGGGTGGTGGAAACCGCCGAAGAGCTGGGCTACAGCGCTCTGAGGATGATCTCCGGGGCGGGCCACGATATGTCCGAGGTGAACCAGGTAACCCGGGGCGCCATGATCTTCGTGCCCTCGATTAATGGCCGGAGCCATGTGGAAGTGGAAGACACTCCCTACGAAGACTGCGCCAACGGTGCCAACGTGCTGCTGCACTGCATCTTGAAGACCGCCAACGAAGTCTAAACCATTTTCACAGCAATGAACCGCCCCGGGAATCTTCCCGGGGCTTTTTTTATCCCTTCTTTCCCGAGCCGTTCCCTCCTGTTCCGGGGCATTTCACAGCTAATATGTCTATTTTATCCAATTTGCCCTTTCCTTCTGCGGTTTAATCATGTAGAATAGCGGTATTGAACCTGTAAGAATATCACGAGGAGGAGCTCCAAGGTGAAACTTGACCCCACAAAGATGAAAGACTGGGAAATTGCCGCTGCGGCGGAGAAACAGATGAAACCTATTACGCAGATAGCCAAAGAATTCGGAATTACCACCGAGGAGCTTCTGCCCTACGGACACTACCTGGGAAAGGTAGATTATCGGGCGGTCCTTGATCGTCTGGGAAATAAACCGGACGGAAAATATATTGACGTGACCGCCATCACGCCCACCCCCCTGGGAGAAGGGAAAACCACCACCACCATGGGGTTGGTGGAGGGCCTGGGAAAAATCGGCAAGAAGGTTTCCGGAGCGATCCGGCAGCCCTCGGGAGGGCCCACCTTCAACATCAAAGGTTCCGCGGCGGGCGGCGGTTTGGCCCAATGTATACCCCTCACCGATTTCAGCCTCGGCTTGACCGGCGACATCGATGCCATCACCAATGCCCACAATCTGGCCATGGTGGCCCTGACTTCCCGGATTCAGCATGAGTTCAACTACAACGACGCCACCTTGGCAAAAAAAGGTTTAAAACGTTTGGACATCGATCCCCGGAATCCCGCCATGGGATGGGCTATTGATTTTTCCGCCCAGGCCCTGCGGGAAATTATCATCGGGCAGGGCAGCAAGATGGACGGTTTCATGATGAAGAGCGGTTTTCAGATTACCGTTTCTTCGGAAATCATGGCCATTCTGGCGGTGGCCACGGACCTCAACGACCTGAGGGACCGGATCGGCCGCATGGCGGTGGGATATGACAAAAAGGGTGATGCGGTGACCGCCGAGGACCTGGAAGTAGCCGGCGCCATGACGGCCATCATGGCCAAGGCGATTAATCCCACCCTGATGCAGACCATCGAAGGCCAGCCCGTGCTTGTCCATGCGGGCCCCTTTGCCAATATTGCCATCGGGCAGTCCTCCATCATCGCCGACCGGCTGGGCCTCAAACTGTCCGACTACCATGTCACCGAAAGCGGATTCGGCGCCGATATCGGTTTCGAAAAATTCTGGAATCTTAAATGCCGGTTCAGCGGACTTCGTCCCAGCTGCGCCGTCCTGGTCACCACGGTCCGGGCTTTGAAGATGCACGGGGGCGGTCCCCGGGTTTCTCCCGGTGCGGCCCTGGATGAGGCGTACACCCGCAAAAATCTTGGGCTGGTAGAGAAGGGACTTGATAACCTGCGGGCCCATATTGAAACGGTAAACCGCAGCGGTGTTCCCGCGGTGGTCTGCATCAACAGTTTCTACACCGACGATGATGAAGAAATTTTGCTGATCCGCAAGGCCGCAGAATCCGCCGGAGCCCGGGTGGCCGTTTCCCGTCATTGGGAGAAAGGTGGTGAGGGCGCCGTCGAACTGGCGGAAGCCGTGGTAGCCGCTTGTGAGGATGACAGCAACTTTTCCTTCCTCTATGACGATCAGGAGCCCCTGACAAAGAAGATCGAAAAGATTGCCCTCCAGGTTTACGGCGCCGACGGAGTAACCTTTTCCCCCCTGGCCCAGGAGAAGATTGCCAAAATCGAGAAGGATCCCCTCCTCTCCCAGATGGGAACCTGTATGGTGAAGAGCCATCTCTCCCTGAGCCACGACCCGTCACTGAAGGGGCGGCCGAAGGGTTGGACCCTTCCGATTCGGGATGTGCTGGTTTATCAGGGAGCCGGTTTTATCGTACCCGTGGCGGGAGACATCAAACTCATGCCGGGAACCGCTTCCGACCCCGCTTACCGCCGGGTAGACATCGACAGAGAGACCGGCCGGGTCCAAGGTCTTTTCTAAACTTCACTATCTTCGTTTTTCATCAGCTCCGGAAGAGATTCCGGAGCTTTTTTAACAGCTCGGCAAACCAGCCGGAGTCCCGCAAATCCCAGACTTTCCTGGCCGGAGAAGGACCCTCGGCCAGGCTGCTCCAGTTTTTCAGGGTCCAAGCGTAGAGGTCCGCTTCGGTACGGCCGGGAAAGCGCTCCACCAGCTTCTGCCGGTTTATTATCTCGATGACGGGCAGATAGATCTTATCGAACCAAGAACGAGCCGCTTCTTTGAGGGTTACCGTTTGCCCGTCCCTTCCTAGGTACTCCTGGTGCCCTAAAATATGCCCGAGAATCTCTTCGTACCGGCCCGGGGCGGTGAAGCGTATTTTTTCAAAATCGATACTGTCTTCCAGTCCCGCCCGCTCTAAGATCCGGTTCAGCTCGAAGGCGATAACCCGGGATCTCAAGTCGGAAAGGGACATTTCCGGGGTCAAGGGGATTTCGGTGGTCAGTTCGGTAATTTCCGCGTCGATATCGATCTGGCCCCGGGCCCGCGCCACCGACACCCGATGATTCCCATCCCTGACAAAATAGATATCACCAATCTGAAAAAGTTTGATGGGAGGCAGGATGCGGTCCCGTAAAGCCGCCTCGTCGATAGATTTCCAACGGTTCCGAAGATGCTCCCGCCGGGGCAGGTACGCCCTGTTGAAATCGGTATAGCGACCTTCGCTTCCTACAATTTTATCAAGGGGCACCGATTGAATACCCCGATAGAATTCCGCCTTGGGTTTTATCAGTTCCCTAATATCGTGAAACGAAAGAAGATCGTTCTTTTCAGGATTTAATAACGAAAAAATCTCGCCGAAGGTGGCTTTTTTTTTGGCCCGGTTAAAATCTTCGTTGGTCTGTCCGGACAGGGGAAGGCCCATTGACTCACTCCTTTTATTAATTCTTTCTCTTTCCAGGGCCGGCGGCTTCAGAAATTGCCGGACCGCACCAAGTCAGTTCATAATGGTCATAACAGTTAATCACTTCCGTGGCTTCGTATTTCGTCTTTCTCTCTTCATTGACATCGTAGAGGTGGATGTGTCCGTGAAGCTGATAGCGGGGCTTAAAACGCCGGAGAAACCACCGGAAAACAGAAAACCCCTTGTGACAGGTATCTTCCTTATCGTTAATCCGCCGGGGAGAGGCGTGGGTCACAAAAATATCTAGGTAGCGCCCTCGTACAATCCTGTTCCACCAGAGCCGGGGCAGCATGGGAAGAATCCTCAGAAACATCTCTGTTTCGGTATACTGATTGTCTCCCTTGTTATAACGGCGGCTGCCCCCTAACCCCCCGATGATGAGGTCCCATTCTTTGAGATAGAAAACCCGGCCCTCTAAAAGAATTCCTCCCTGGAAGGTCTTCATGGGTTTGTTTATCCAGCTTGAGTTATGAGGTGTCAGGTCTTTCTTCAGGGTAAAACTGCTGTGATTCCCCAGGACGTAGAAGAAGGGAATATTCAGAGAGGTTACGATA
Organism: uncultured Spirochaetaceae bacterium; assembly: GCA_964472775.1. Classification (GTDB taxonomy): domain Bacteria; phylum Spirochaetota; class Spirochaetia; order UBA9216; family UBA9216; genus CAYYNJ01. The sequence goes on along the minus strand of CAYYNJ010000050.1, from coordinate 4,884 downwards.
AAGTCGTAGTATTCCGGATTGAGATCCCCGCAGGATAGGACGATATTGGTCTTAACGAACCGCTCCTTGATAGAACCGTTGTAGATAAGAGGATCCACATGATCGGCCACCACGAGAATCTCGCAGGGGCCTGCTTGTCCGGATCTATCATGGGTATCGATTCGCTGCCTCCCGCCTTCCAGTCTTTCCTGGAGACCTCCTTTTATACCTCAAAACGGTAAAAAAGGAAAGTCATGGGCGGTGAATCCTAGGGGCGGGCCTCCCGATGGAATTTGAACGAATTCAGGGTATTCTTCATCAGCATGGTGATGGTCATGGGTCCCACTCCGCCGGGAACGGGGGTGATGTATCCCGCCACCTCACGGGCCGCTTCAAAATCCACATCTCCTTTGAGAAGCGCCACGGTTTTTCCCGTCTTCGGGCTGACCGTCTCGCCCACCCTGTTAACCCCCACATCGATGACACATGCGCCCGGCTTAATCCATTCCGGTTTTACCAGGCCGGGAACACCGGCGGCCACGATAAGAATATCCGCCCGCAGACAGTGGGACGCTAGATCTTTTGTTCCGGTATGTACCACCGTTACCGTAGCGTTGGCCCCTGCCCCCTTCTGCAGCATCATGTTGGCAATGGGCTTCCCCACGATGTTGGACCGCCCCACCACCACCACCTCGGCGCCGTCGGTGGGCACCCCGGCCCGGCGGATCATCTCCTGAATCCCCGCGGGGGTACAGGGCGGGAACTTTACCTCGCTCCCCCCTATCATCAACCGCCCCACGTTGACAGGATGAAAACCGTCCACATCTTTATCGGGATCGATGGCGTTGAGAACTCTCTTTTCATTAATATGCGGGGGAAGCGGCAGCTGCACAAGGATTCCGTGGATGGCATCATCCCTGTTGTAGCGGTCAATCAGGGCCAGCAGCTCTTCTTCCGTGAGGCTTCCGGGGACCGATTCCTGAACCTCATGAAACCCCAGCTCCTGGGCGGTTTTGATTTTAGAAGTGACGTAGGAAAGGGAAGCGGGATTTTCTCCCACCAAGATGGTCACCAGTCCCGGCACCTGTCCGGTAGCCTTTTTCAGACTCTCCACCTCATCGGCAATTTCCTGGAGTATCACCCGGCGAATCTCCGTACCCTTAATCAAAACAGCGCCCATATTATCCCCTTTGGTCAGTATTGAAAAATGAGGTTCTTTCAAGACTTATTCGGTACCCGAAAGAACCCCTGTGTCCGGCCTATTTATGGAAGAACGATATTCCCAAGGCCTTTTTAAGCTCTTCTACCTGCTCGGCTTTCATATTAAAGGAGTGTTCTTCCCCGGGAAAAGACCCGTTCTTCACATCCTCAATATACTCCTGCACCGCCTTGAGCTGAATGTCGTACATGTCGCCATAAACTTTGACGAATTTGGGGGTAAACCGTTTGAACAGCCCCAGCATATCATGAAGAACCAATACCTGGCCGCTGCAGCTCGGGCCTCCGCCGATTCCCACGGTGGGGATGGTCAGTTTTTCGGTGATAATCGCCGCCAACTGCTGGGGAATCGCTTCGAGAATAACCGCAAAGGCTCCCGCCGCTTCCAAGGCCAAGGCGTCATCGAGAACCGCCTTGGCGGCATCCAGAGATTTCCCCTGGACCTTGAAACCGCCCATGGTGGCGGCGGTCTGGGGGGTCAGGCCGATATGGGCAAAAACAGGGATCCCCGCCTTGGTGATGGCTTCACAGATGGGAGCAAAGTCCTGGCCGCCTTCAAACTTGATCGAATCGGATCTTCCCTGCTGATACAGGATCCCCGCATTGGTCACCGCCTGCTCGGTGGAGATATTGTAGGACATAAAGGGCAGGTCCCCCACCACATGGGCCCGTTTTACCGCCCTGGTCACAGCCTTGGTATGCATGAGCATCTCGTCCATGGTGACAGGGACGGTATCGACATAACCCAGCTCAACCATTCCCAAGGAGTCACCCACCAGGATGATGTCGATTCCCGCCTCATCCACAATCAGCCCTTGAGGATAGGAATAAGCGGTGATCATGGAAATCTTCTTTCCATCGTCTTTCATTTTCTGCAGATCCGCAGCCAGCAGCTTTTTCGTAGCTTCGGGATGGGTACTCATAGTCTCTCTCCTTATATTCCGGGTCCTGCCCTGGGGCAGAAACGACGGTTTTGTTTATTTTCTCTAATTTCACTATAAACCCTAATCCTTTTTTTTTCAACTTTAATATTCGATAACAAATGCTTCATTGACAAACCGCCGGGGCTGCATTACCCTGAAAGAGGAGATTCTTAACATTTTTTACCTTATGGAGTGTTTTGCATGAAAATACTGGTGATAAACAGTGGCAGTTCATCCATCAAATACCAGCTTTACGACATGGATGGGCCGTCTTGGATCTGTAAGGGTTTGATTGAACGGGTTGGCCGTTCGGGCGGGGAGTTCCATTATAAACGGTGTGAGGGCGCCGGCATGGACGTTCCCCAAAACTTTTCCGACCATGTTTCGGGAATTCGGTTCCTTTTCTCGGTTCTTACCGATCCGGAGAAGGGGGTCCTGAAGGATCTTTCCGAGATTGACGCGGTGGGCCACCGGTTTGTTCACGGCGGCGAAGCCATCCGTAAAGCCGAACTAATCACTCCGGAGGTGGAAGCGGTGGTGATAGAAAATACCAAACTGGCTCCGCTTCATAACCCCCCCACCCTTTTGGGTTATAGGGCTTGCCGTGAAATACTCCCCCAGGTTCCCATGGTGGGGGTTTTTGATACGGCCTTTCATTCCACCATGCCCGAATCGTCTTATCTGTACGGCATTCCCTTTGAATATCACCGGAAACACAGCATCCGCCGTTTCGGATTCCACGGTCCCTCCCATAAATACGTCACTTCCCGGGCGGCGGAACTCTTAGACAAGCCCCTGGAAGAAACAAATTTAGTCACCTGCCACATCGGAAACGGGGTATCTTTAACCGCCGTGCGGGGAGGAAAATCTGTGGACACCTCTCTGGGTTTCGGCACCATGTGCGGAGCCCCCATGGGCACCCGGGCCGGTGACATTGATCCGGACATCATGCTTTATTTCCAGGAATCTTTAGGGATGTCCCCCGCCGATGTGAGGGAACTTATCTATAAGAAATCGGGACTCCTGGGCATGAGCGGTCTAACCAACGACATGCGCGACCTTCTCCAGGCTGCCGCAGAGGGGCACCACGATGCCGACATGGCCAATCAGGTATTCACCCATGCCATCAGGCGTTACGTGGGCGCCTTGGCGGTTTCCCTGGCCGGACGGATGGACGCCTTGGTTTTCACCGCCGGAATAGGAGAGAATTCCCCCGACACGAGGGAAAGAATTTGCCGGGGTCTTGAAGTGCTGGGAATTCATTTGGATCAGGACAGAAACCAGGTCCGAGGCGAAGAGACCATCCTCAGCACGCCGGATTCACCGGTCAAGGTCCTTTTGATTCCCACCAACGAAGAACTTGTCATCGCCCGGGAAACCCAGGACATCGTGACCCAGAGCTAAGAGGAGAGCAAAACTGCATGAAGGGATATTCAATTACAGACTTACCTGGCATCAAGGTTGGGCATGCCCAGAATGATGAAGCCGGAACGGGGGTAACCGTCATCCTCTGCGGGGATGGCATCACCGCCGGTGTTGATGTCAGGGGCGGCGGCCCGGGAACCCGGGAAACCGACTGCCTCAACCCGGTTAACTTTATCGAACAGGTTCACGCCATCTGTCTTTCCGGCGGAAGCGCCTACGGCCTGGACTCTGCATCGGGGGTCATGCAGTACCTGGAGGAACAGGGAATAGGACTTCCCGTGGGGGTGGGAATTGTCCCCATCGTCCCCTCCGCCGTCCTTTTTGACCTCCCCGTGGGCCGGGCGGATATCAGGCCCGATAAAGCCATGGGATACCAAGCCTGCCTGAATGCCCGGGAAGACAACCGGGATCAGGGAAACATCGGCGCCGGTACGGGTGCCTCGGTGGGAAAGGCCCGGGGACCGGGGTCCGTCATGAAGGGAGGCCTGGGTGTGGCAAGCCGCCGCATGGGGGACCTCATGGTGGGCGCCATCGTGGCCGTAAACTGCTTCGGTGATGTCATCGACCCCAAGACGGGAAAGATCCTGGCGGGGACCCTTGAAAAAGACAGGATTTCTTTTGCGGATTCCCTCAAGGTCCTGGCCGAATCGACGGCGGTAAACCCCTTGGCAGGGACCAACACCACCATCGGGGTGGTAGCCTCCAACGCCCGGCTGACAAAATCGCAGGCGACCAAGGTGGCCCAGATGAGCCACGACGGCTTTGCCCGGGCCATAAATCCCATCCATACCATGTATGACGGTGATACGATCTTCTGCCTTGCCACCGGCGAGGTAGAGGCGGACATCACCGCCCTGGGAGCCATCTCTGCAGAAGTTATGGCCGAAGCCATAATCAATGGGGTGAAGGCGGCCGCCTCTGCCTACGGTATCCCGGCATACCAAGAAATCTGCCGCCAACAAGGAGCGTGACATGAAAATCTCTATCATAGGTTCCGGTGCCATGGGCTCCCTCTTCGGAGGGAAACTAGCCCTGTCAGGACATGAGGTAATTCTCTACGACATCAATCAGAACCACATCAACAAGGTCAATAACGACGGCCTTCAAATCGAAGAACTGAGCAGCGGGAAAAAATATACCGCCCGTCCCGCCGCCACCTCCGATCCCGCCCAGGCGGCCAAGGCAGAGGTACTCATCATTTTCGTAAAATCCACCGTCACCGAAGCGGCGGCCCGGCAATTTGCCCCCCTCACCTACCCGGACACCCTGGTGGTGACCCTCCAAAACGGCTTGGGGAATGAAGATATCCTTAAAAAACATTTCGGTCCCGATAATACCG
>CAYYNJ010000049.1:6438-12892 GCA_964472775.1 uncultured Spirochaetaceae bacterium | reverse complement strand
TACATCGTCCCTCACCAGGCCAATGAACGGATTATCCAGGCCGCCGCAGAGAGGCTGAAAATACCCATGGACAAGTTTTATCTCAACATGGCCGAATACGCCAACACCTCCGCCGCCTCGGTACCCATCGCCATGAATGAAATGACCGAAAAGGGGCTTTTAAAACGGGGCGACCTGATCATCACCCTGGGATTCGGGGCGGGACTCACCTACGGCGGGGCCCTGATCCGCTGGTAAGCGCTTCTTTACAGGCACCGCATAAAAGATTCCCGGAGGCTCAGGTCTTGGGGAATCTTTTTTTTTATCAGTTCTTTCGTCGGCCGTTGACCGACGAATTATTTTCTGATAAACTTCTTTTGTCGGCCGAACGGCCGACTAATTTTCCGACGATCTTGCAGGAGGGATAAAGTGAAAAACTGTTTTCTATACCCCGGCCAGGGGGCTCAGTTTCCCGGCATGGCCCGGGACCTCTGGGAAGAAAGCGACCAAGTAAAAGAACTCTTCACCCTGGCCTCGGATGTGACGGGGTGGGATATGACAAAGCTCCTCTTCGAAAGCCCCGCCGAAGAGCTGAGCCGCACCGATAAAACCCAGCCCGCCATCACCCTGGCCAATGGGGCGGTGAAATTATTCCTGGCCCAGCGGGGAATCGTTTCCCAGGGCTGCGCCGGTTTCAGCCTGGGAGAATATGCCGCCCTGGAAGATGCGGGGGTTCTTTCTCCGGAAGACCTTTTCCGGCTGGTGAAACTCCGGGGAGACTTGATGCACCGGGCGGGGGAACGGTTCGGCTCCGGTGATGATGCGCCGGGCATGGCGGCGGTGATCGGTTTGACGGCGCCCCAGATCGACGGGCTCTTCCCCGCGGGAACCGAGGATGTATTTCCCGCCAACTACAACGCCCCCAACCAAATTGTATTAGCCGGCACCGCCCGGGGACTTTCCCGGGCCGAGGGACTCTGCAAGGAAGCGGGGGCCCGGCGGTTTATTAAACTGAAAGTCTCCGGCCCCTTCCACTCTCCCCTGCTGGAAGAAGCCCGGCGGGACTTCGCCGAAACGGTGGAAACCTTTACGTTTAAAGACCCGCAGAAAACCCTCTACTCCAACGTTACCGGCCAGGTTATCACCAGCGGAGAAGAGGCCAAGGCCCTGGCGGTGGCCCAGATTATCAGCCCCGTCCGGTGGGTGGATGAGGAGAACCTCATCGCCCGGGACGGTTATGATACTATAATTGAAACGGGTCCGGGGAAGGTTTTGACGGGGCTCTGGAAGTCCGCGGCCCTGGAGCCTGCCTGCACCCCCTGCGGAACCGCCGAAGAGATCCAGGCCCTCATAGGAGATTGATATGTTGTTACAAGGAAAAAAAGCCCTGATCACCGGAGGATCCCGGGGAATCGGAAAGGCCATGGTAACCCTGTTTCTTGAACAGGGAGCGGATGTGGCCTACATCAGCACCAAGGAAAGTCCCCATAAAGCCGAGATGGAGGAAGCCGCCGCCCGGGGAGGAGGCAAAGTCTCCTGGTACCAGGGAAACGTGGGTGATGAAAAAGCCATCACCGAAACGGTCAACCGGATTCTGGACGAGACGGGCGGCCTGGACATCCTGGTCAACAACGCCGGCATCACCCGGGACGGCCTTTCCTTCCGGATGCCCGCAGAGGACTGGGACGAAGTGCTTAAAATCAACCTCTCTTCGGCATTTTACATCTGCAAACCCGTATCCCGGGCCATGATCAAAGCCCGGAAGGGCTCCATCATCAACATGGCTTCGGTGGTGGGAATCATCGGCAACGCCGGCCAGATCAATTACTCCGCCTCCAAGGCGGGGCTGATCGGCTTGACTAAGTCGCTGGCCCGGGAGGTGGCTTCCCGGGGTGTCAGGGTTAACGCCATCGCCCCGGGCTACATCGCCACCGACATGACCGATGCCATCAACGAGGGGGCTCAGAAGGCCCTGCAGGAGAAAATACCCATGGCCCGCATCGGCGGCGCCGCCGATGTGGCCGGAGCAGCCCTTTTCCTGGCCAGTGACTATTCAACCTACGTCACCGGCCAGGTACTGGGCGTGGACGGCGGACTGGGGATGTAATCCCTTTCAATAGGAGTAATGATATGAACAAGAAGATTGTAGTGACAGGAATGGGGGCCATCACGCCCCTGGGACATAGTGTGGAAGAAACCTGGGCGGCCATCAAGGCGGGGAAAAGCGGCGTGGGAATCAACGACCGTTTTGATACCACCGAATTTGCCACCAAAATCGCCGGACTGGTAAAAAACTTTAACCCCTCCGACTTTATGGATAAGAAGGAAGCCCGGAAGATGGCTCTTTTTACCCAGTATGCCGTGGCCGCCGCCAAGGAAGCCATGGAACAGGCGGGATTCGGATCCGGATTCCATACCGGTGATATCGACTCGGAAAGAACCGCCACGGTGATCGGCAACGGCATCGGCGGTTTTGAAATTATCGAAGAGGGACTCCGCAAGCTCTTCGAATCGGGGCCCAGCCGGATTCCTCCCATGACCATTCCTAAGATGATCACCAACGAGGCCCCGGGTAACATCGCCATCACCTACAACATCCACGGCCCCGCCTACACCATCGCCACCGCCTGCGCCTCCGCTACCGATGCCATCGGCAACGCCCGGATGCTCATCGAGACGGGCCAGGCCGATGTGGTCATCGCCGGGGGAACCGAAGCGGCGGTAACCCCCTTCGGCATCGCCGGATTTAACGTGATTCAGGCCCTTTCCACCGGATTTAACGACGCCCCGGAAAAGGCCAGCCGCCCCTTCGACAAGGACCGGGACGGTTTTATCATGGCCGAAGGCGCAGGAATCCTCATCCTGGAAAGTGAGGAGCACGCTAAGGCCCGGGGGGCCCGTATCATCGCCGAGGTGGCGGGATTCGGTATGACCTGCGACGCCCACCACCTGACCGCCCCCCATCCCGAAGGAGCAGGCGCCGCCCGGGCCATGAAAATCGCCCTCCAGAGTGCGGGGCTCAAACCGGAAGACGTGGACTATATCAACGCCCACGGCACCAGCACCCCCACCAACGACCCTCTGGAAACCAAATCGATCAAGAAAGCCTTCGGCGACCATGCCTACAAACTAAAGGTCAGCTCCACCAAGAGCATGACGGGCCACATGGTCGGTGCCGCCGGGGCGGTGGAGGCGATCATATCCATCAAAGCCATCCTGGACAATTTTGTCCCCGCCACCACCAACCTGGACAACCCCGACCCGGAATGCGACCTGGACTACGTACCCAACCAGGGGATTGAAATGCCCGTCAACGTGGTACTTTCCAACTCCCTGGGATTCGGCGGCCACAACAGCGCCGTGATCCTCAAGAGGTACCAGGCATGACGGATATTGAAGGACTTCTTCCCCACCGCAAACCTTTTCTCTTTGTAGACCGGCTGGAAGTGACCGAGAAAGACCGGATCGTGGGCTATAAAACCTTCGGCGCCGATGAGTTTTTCTTCAAGGGCCACTTCCCCGGCTATCCCGTGGTACCCGGGGTCATCCTGGTGGAAACCATGGCCCAGTGCGGCGGGGCGGGGGTCCGTGCCCAGGGACTCCTGCCCGGAAACGCCCTGTTCTTCCTGGCCACGGTGGACAAGGCGAAATTCCGGGACCAGGTAAGACCGGGAGATCAGGTCAGGATGGAAGTGGAAAACGTCCGGGTTTCGGCCCGGATGCTCAAACAGAAGGGCAAGGCCTTCGTGGGAGAGACCCTGGCGGCGGAGGCGGAATGGCTCTGCCTGGTGGGCGACGCCCCCGTCGAGGCCTGACGGCCCGATGAGCCTTTCCAACAGATAGGAGACACAATCATGATAATTGAACCGAAAATACGCAACAGCATCTGCCTCACCGCCCATCCGGCGGGCTGCGCCGCCGAGGTGGACCGGCAGATCGAATATATCAAATCCCGGGGCCCCATTGCCGGGGGGCCGAAAAAAGTCCTGGTCATCGGAGCCTCCACGGGCTACGGCCTGGCTTCCCGCATCGCCGCCGCCTTCGGCGCCGGCGCCGCCACCATCGGCGTGGCCTTTGAAAAACCGGGCCGCGACAAAGGCCCCGGAACCGCCGGGTTCTACAACCTCCGCCGTTTCGACGAAAAGGCCGGAAAAGAAGGGCTTTACGCCCGGAGTTTTAACGGCGACGCCTTCTCTCATGAGTTGAAAGCGGAGATTCTGGCGGCGGTGGAGGAAGACCTGGGCCAGGTGGATCTGGTGGTCTACAGCCTGGCCTCCCCGGCCCGGAAAGACCCGGATACGGGAGAGCTCTACATGTCCGCCATCAAACCCATAGGGCAGAGCTATCGGGCCAAATCGGTGGAATTCCTCACCGGCGAGGTCAAGGAAACCGAAGTCCCCCCCGCCACGGAGGAAGAAATTGCCAACACCCTGAAGGTCATGGGGGGGGAAGACTGGGAGCTTTGGATGAAGGCTCTGGCGGATCGGAACCTGCTGGCCCCGGGGGTAAAAACCGTGGCCTACTCCTACATCGGCCCGGAGGTGACCAAACCGATCTACCGGCGGGGCACCATCGGAAACGCCAAGGAACATCTGGAAGCCACGGCCCGGAAACTCACCGCCGACCTGGCGGACCTGAAGGCCGAAGCCTACGTTTCGGTGAACAAGGCCCTGGTAACCAAGGCGGCGGCGGTGATTCCCGTGGTGGCCCTCTACATCTCCATCCTCTACAAGGTCATGAAGGCCAAAGGGCTCCACGAAGGCTGCATCGAGCAGATGGACCGGCTCTTCCGGGACCGGCTCTATACGAACGACGGGGTGGTTCCCCGGGATGAAGAAGGATTAATCCGGATCGATGACTGGGAAATGCAGCCCGAAGTGCAGGCCGAGGTGGACCGGGTCTGGGAACTGATCAACAGCGATAATGTGGGTGAGTATACCGACCTGGAAGGCTACAAGGAAGAGTTTCTCAAGATCAACGGTTTTGCCGTGGCAGGGGTTGATTATGAGGCGGAGGTGAGTCCCCTCTGATATCCCGCTTCCTTTCCTACCAACGGCCGGGGTCTCTTCACACGAAGGGATCCCGGTTTTTTCATCTCCTCCCTTCCCGGGGCAGTTTTTTTGCTATAATGGGCGGGAAATGATAACAACATCAGGAAGAAAATCATGAAAACCCAATCCTTCACCATTTTTTTTACCGGCGACATCCACGGCCGGGCCCGTCAAAGCGCCCGGCTCTACACCCTCTACCGCAGGGAGAGGGAAAGGGCCGAAGCCGAAGGACGGCACTGTTTATTCCTCGATGCCGGAGATACCTCGGACCGTCGGGAAGAGTACTGCAGCCTCACCTACGGCGAAGCCTACACGGGGATCATCAACGCCTTCGGCTACGACGCCCAGGCGGTGGGGAATGACGTGGGGATGGTCTACGGCCCGGACCGGCTGACGGCGGTGCTGCGCCGCCTGAAAGCCCCGGTACTGGGAGCCAATTTCCGCAACGGTAAGGGTCCCCTGCTGGAGGGTCTGAGGGATCACATCCTGCTGAGCCGGGGGGGAGTCAAGCTGGGGATCTTCGGGCTTACCTCCCCCTGGGAGAGGATATACGAGGGATACGGCTACTTTTTCCCCGGCATGAAAGAGACCGCCGCCGGGCAGGTAAAGGCCCTCCAATCAGAGGGGGCGCAGATTATCCTGATGCTGTCCCACCTGGGAATGGATGAAGACCTGAGAATCGCCGAACACCTGCCGGCAATTGATGTGATAGCCGGAGGCCACAGCCACACCGTTTCGCCCCAGGGGGTATTCACGAAACACGGTGTTTTACTCCACCATACCGGTAATTACGGGGAGTTTTTGGGCCGGGTCGATTTTGACTGGAACGAGGAATCCGGCAAGGTTGAACACAAATCCGCTGCGGTGCTTCCGGTAAGCCCGGAAGTACCCGAGGCGCCTGAAATTATAGCCGCCCTGGAAGCGGCACAGGAAGAGGGGAAACGGGCGGGAGCCCGGATTATCGGAACCTGTCCCCACACCTTGGATTTAGCCTATTGGGCCGACTGCCGGCTGGGACGGTTCGCCGCAGACGCCCTGCGGGCCCACTTCGGGGCCGAAACAGCCCTGGTGGCGTCGGGGAATTTTCACCACCCCCTGGAACCGGGAGAAAAAACCCTGGCACAGCTTAACAAGGCGTGTTTTTCTACCGTTAATCCCTGTCTGTCCCGCATCACCGGCCGGGCCCTGAAAACGGCTCTGGAAAAAGGGTGGGAGGAGGATTTCAGCCATCTTTATCACCCCGGTCTCCGGGGGGCGCCCCTGGGGATTCCCCAGATCAGCGGCATCCAGGCCGAAGTCAAGTCGCTCGTCACCACTGGCGCCGAAAAGGCGCAGGCAGGCGACTACGATGGCGCCGTGGCCGAGATGATGAATGCAGCACGGAAACTACCAGGCAATCCACTTGTGCTGTTCAACGCCGCCAC
>CAYYNJ010000049.1:0-6428 GCA_964472775.1 uncultured Spirochaetaceae bacterium | reverse complement strand
GGCGCCGGGTCAGAGGATCTCCGGGGTCAGGATTAACGGAGAACCCCTGGAGGAAGACCGGACATATTCCCTGGCTCACACGGATCTGGAAAACCATCCCCGGCTGGGTTACCTGCCGCCCGCAGGCCATGGTCAGGAGATGATCCAGAGAAACCTGCTTCTGGGAGACATCCTCCAAGAAGGTCTGGCCGCCGGACTGACCTCATCATCGGCCCGCCCCCGGTGGATCACCCCCTAGATAGCTTTTTCCGGCTGCCTTTTCTGCTGGTAGAGAAACCGTTTAATCTTCTGGGATGAGGTTTTCTCAAACCCTTCGCGCCGGATTTCCAGATGGACGATCCGTTTATAAGGCACCAAGCCGGCATTGACCCGGCCGATCTCCTCCTGAATCAGACGGCGGAGGGCTTCCTCGTCGTTCACCGCCTGGGGATACAGGGCCGAAAGGGCTTCAAAATCGGGAACACAGACCGCCTCCACCTCTTCCCCCTGATTCCCCTGCCCCACCGGCCGGCCCCGGACGAGAATCTCCGCCAGAAGGGGGCTTTCGCCGAAACAGCTCTCAATCTCTTCGGGATAGATATTCTTTCCTCCCGGAGAAACGATCAAGCTCTTGTTCCGCCCGGTGATATACAGAAAACCGTCCCGGTCAAACCGGCCTAGATCCCCCGTCTTCAGGTAACCGTCGGCGGTGAACATCTCCCGGGCCGCTTCATCGTTGCGGTAATACCCTTTCATCAGGGAAGGAGATTTCACCACGATTTCCCCCACCCCGTCGGGACCGGCGCCGCGGATCTGGACATCGGTGTTCTTCACCACCAGGCCCACCGAGGCGAAATTGTTGTATCGAGGGGTGTTGGTGGTAATCAAGGGGCCGTTTTCACTCATCCCGTATCCCTGGACCAAGTCGAACCCCAAAAGATCAAAAAACTCCCCCGTGGAAGGGTTTAAGGGGCCGCCCCCCGCCACTAAAAGCCGAAGGGAAGACAAACCCGCTCCGCGGCGGACACTCCGGAGCAGGACTTTTCCGGTTTTCCATCCCCGCCGGGAGGAGGCCTGGGAGATTTTCATCAAGGTCCTTACCATCACCCCTTTCGGTCCCGGGAGCTTCATCAGTTTGCCCTCCAGGCCCTTCCGGATTTTATCAAAAAGCAGGGGAACGCCGATGATATGGGTTCCCCCGGTCTCCCGGATGTTATCGATGATCACGGGCCCCACGATCTTGTCGACCACCGTGACCGTCCCCCCCACGCTGAGGGGCGACAGGAGGCTGCAGGTGGTGGGATAGGTATGATGGAAGGGCAGGACGGCGATGAAGTTATCGGTTTCATAGATGGGCAGAGACATGATCGAGGCGTTAATATTGTCGAGGATGCCTTTATGGGTAAGCATGACCCCCTTGGGGTTTCCGGTGGTCCCGGAGGTGAAAATGATCGAAGCGGTATCGGAACCGGAAAGTTCCGGAAGCGCGCCGTTCCCCCGGTAGGAGAGGGCTTCCCGGAAGGCCGCCTGCCCCTCCGCCGATTCTTCCAGATCCGCATTAACAAGAACAGGATGGTGGCCGGACCGCCGTTTTAGCCCCCGCCATTTTGGTTCTAATTCATTCGAGATGAACAGATACTTGAGGCCGCTGAACTCAACAAACTTTTCGATGGTCTTTCCTTCGGAAAGGATATCCAGAGGCACTGCGATGAGCCCGGCACAGGTTATGGCAAGGTAAGCCAGAGCCCATTCAGGCCGGTTCTCCATGAGGATTCCCACCCGGTCGCCTTTTTCCAGCCCCTCCGTCAGAAGCCACCGGCTCAGGACCATCACTTCCCGGGTAAACTCCTCATAGGTCCAGATTTCATACTCCCCGGGCCCCCGGCGCACCTGCAGGGCCACATTATCGGGATAGGCCTCCGACACCCGTTCCAGCATCTCTCGGAAATTTTCATCGGTCATATCAGGTCTTTTATCAAAATAGTTTGAAATCACACCACACCCCCGTTTGGATTGGGGCTTCTTCACCGGATGAGACCCTTCTAAACCGCTGCGGTGAGAGGCCTCCCCCGATAAATCCCCAAGGCTCTTCATTTTACCCAGAATGATCCCTTTTGTGCAAAGGATTTCGCAAAGATTTCCGCTTTACACAGCATCGCTTTTCTGACAGATTATCACCATGATAAACATCCTCGGGCAGCTTTTAGCGCTGCTCACGTCGGCCTGCTGGGCTCATAACTCCCTGGCCTATTCAAAGGCGGGAAGAAGGGTCGGTTCCGATACGGTTACCCACATCAGGCTTTGGATCGCCTTTCCCGTCATCATCCTGGTGAATCTGGTTTTCACAGGAACCTTTCTTCCCCCGGACCTAACGGCCTCTTCCTTTACCTTCCTGGCGGTTTCCGGGGTGGTGGGGTTCTTCATGGCGGATATTTTCATCTTCCGGGCCTTTGTAGATCTGGGCCCCCGGGAAACCCTGGTGATCCTCACCCTCTCGCCCATGGTCAGTGCGCTTTTTTCCTGGATCCTCCTGGGCGAGGCCCTTCTGCCCCTGCAGATTCTGGGAATTTTTGTGACCCTGGGGGGGGTTATAGCGGTGACTCTGGCGGAAAACCGGGGAGCCCGGGCCTTGGGTATCAGGAAACCCCTGGCGGGGCTGGTCTTTGCCCTCCTGGGAACGGTTTCCCAGGCGGCGGCAATGATTTTATCAAAACAGGGCCTGGAAGGGACCATTCATCCGGTGACGGCCAACCAAATCCGGATCGGTTTCGGCCTGATCTCGGTGGTGATCTACACGGTCCTGCGGGGAACTTTTTTACCCGATTTCAGGAAGATGAAGGACCGGACAGCCCTCCGGGCCATCACATCGGGGGCCCTCATCGGCCCCGTCCTGGGTATCATCCTGACCCTCTATGCCTTGAGGCTCGCCCCGGTGGGAATTGCCACCACCCTGATGCAGATGAGTCCTGTCCTGCTTTTACCGGTGGAACGGTTTGTCTTTCACAAAAAAATCCCCGCCGGTGCGGTGGCGGGGACGCTGCTGGCGGTGATCGGGGCGGTGATGCTCTTCATCACCTGACCGGAACCGGGGCTATCCTGGTCACCGCAGAACCGGGGAAGCCTTCCTAGGCCTCCGCTTCGGCGGATATCATCCGGTTATAAACCTGCTCCGTGATGGGATAGAACCCCAGGATGATGATGCCGGCGATGAAAAAAAGCACCGGCACCGGTCCGGTAAGCAGCCGGATCCCCCGGAGGGCCTCTGTCCCTTGATCCAGGTTGGGAACATAGCCGCTGGTGGCCAGGATGGTGCCGATGATCAAACCCGAAAGCCCCTGCCCCAATTTACTGATGAAGGTCCAAAGTCCGTAGTAAATACCTTCCCGCCGCTGTCCCGTCTTCACATAGTCCCACTCCACCACATCGGGGATCAGGGAATAGGGAATCACATACTGGGTGGATAGTCCGGCTCCCCCCAGGATGGTCAAAAGATAGAGGACCGGAAGGGGCACCTGGTCGGCGAAAAAGGCTAAAAAGAGGGCGTAGAGGCTGAGGATTCCCATTCCTGTCATATAACTGCGCTTTTTACCGATTTTCTTGGACAGGGCCACCCACACGGGGATCATCCCCAGGGCGCTTACCAAGAGGACCAGCAGGGCCATGGTCACCCCGTCGGGATCACGAAGAACATATTCAAACAGATACCTGAGCATGCTGCTGATGATGGTCACCCCGGTGATAAAGAGAGCCCAGGGGAAAAGAATCAGAAGAAAAGGCTTGTTTAAAAAGGCCGCTTTATACTCGTGAAGAATGTTCCGGCCCTGGGGGGCTCCCGATGGATTTTCGTGACGGGGCGGTTCTTTCACCGAGAAAAAGGTTATCAGAGCAGTGACCAGCATGACGGCGCCGAAGATGGTTCCCATGGCGGCATACCCCCGGGGTGCATCGGGGAAGGCATTGATGATGGGCCAGGCTGCCCCGGCGCCGATTAAGGTTCCCACCACGGCGAAACTCATCCGGTAACCATTCAGGCTGGTCCGTTCATGAAAATCCCGGGTCAATTCCGGCGTCAGGGCCCCGTAGGGAATGTTTACCACCGTATAGGCCACCGAAAGAAGGCAAAACACAATGGTCACGTAGAGAAAGAGGGATACCTGGCTTTCAAACGCGGGCACCCGGAACATAAGCACCATGAACAAAAAAAGGGGAAAAGGACCAAAGAGCAGGTAGGGTCTGCGTTTGCCCCACCGGCTCCTGGTACGGTCGGAAATATATCCCATCAGCGGATCGGTCACCGCATCCACGATACGTCCCAATAGCATGGCCAGCCCCATGAAGCCCGCCGCCAGTCCCACCGTATCGGTTAGATAGACCGCCATTTGAAAAGCCACCACCGTGAAAAAGAGGTTTCCCCCCACATCACAGATGCCAAAACCCAATTTCGTCTTTCGTGATAGTGTCTGTCGCCGTGTATTCATTTGCGCATTATACAAGACTGTTTCTTTATTAGTCAAAAAGTTTTTTAAATAAAAATCCCGGGTCGTGTTATAATTTTCTGCCAGTTTCACTGGAACTTCATGTTTTGAGGAGGATTTTGATGAAGAGGAAAATTTTATTCGGCATTTTTCTGCTTTCCCTGGTGCCCGGGCTGGTTTTTTCCGGCGGAGCCCAGGAAGAAGGGGCAGACGAATGCACCAACCGGGGGCTCTTGGATGCCGCCTACTGTGACGAGGATTTTGACCTGGTGGCAGACTTACCCAAGGACGAGGCTGACTGGGAAGACCCCTCGACCCTCATCTTCGCCTACACCCCCGTGGAAGACCCCGCCATTTACCAGGATATGTGGCAACCCTTCCTGGACCATCTGGCTAAAGTAACGGGCAAGAAGGTGCAGTTTTTCTCTGTCCAGTCGTACCCTGCCCAGATAGAAGCCATGCGGAGCGGCCGGCTTCACATTGCCGGTATCTCCACGGGCCCCACCGCCTATGCGGTTAACCTGGCCGGTTATGTCCCCTTCGCCATCATGGGCGGAAAAGACGGGCAGTTCGGCTACACCCTGCAGGTTTACACCCGGAAGGACAGCGGCATTAACACCATCCAGGATATGAAAGGCCGAAGAATCGCCCATGTGACCCCCACCTCCAACTCGGGTCACCAGGCCCCCTTAGCCCTCTTCTCCACCGAAGGGGTGGCTCCCGGAGAAGACTATGAACTGATTTTTTCCGGAAGTCACGAAAACTCCATGCTCGGTGTGGTGGCGGGAGACTATGATGCCGCCCCCATCGCCTCGGAGGTCATTGACCGGATGGCCGCCCGGGATCTTTTTGACACCGATGAGGTAAAGATCATCTTCGAAACCGACCGTTTCCCCACCACCTCCTACGGTCATGCCCACAACCTCCATCCCGACCTGGTGGCAAAGATCAAGGAAGCTTTCCTGACCTTCCCCTTCGCCGGGACTCCCCTGGGAGACGAATTTAAGGTGGATGGTTTCATTCCCATCACCTACCTGGAGCATTGGAAAGTGATCAGAACCATCCAGGAATACAACCAGGTTAAATACACCATCGAAGAACTTTAATACCTTTTACGTTTTATTATCCCGGGACCTGTTGTCCCGGGATAATTGAAAGAATGATCACTACCGATTGAGATTTCATACTGGGAGACTACATGCTTAAGATTGAAAATCTGGTAAAGAGTTACGGCCATGGCGAGCCCGTTTTAAAAAGCCTCAACCTGGAAACCGATGACCGGAAGATGCCCGCCATTATCGGTTCTTCGGGAGCCGGGAAAAGCACCCTCCTTCGCTGCATCAACCGCCTTATTGAAGCGGATTCGGGAAGCATCGAATTGGACGGTGTGGACATGCTGAAATTAAACAGGAAAGACCTCAAACACGCCCGCCGGAAGGTGGGAATGATTTTTCAAGGATATAACCTGATTGACCGGCTTACGGTGATGGAAAATGTCCTCTCCGGCCGGTTAGGGTACGTGGGATTTCTGGCGGGAACCCTGAGAAAATTCCCCCAGGAAGATGTGGACAAGGGCTATGAACTCTTAAAGAGGGTGAAACTGAGTCAGTACGTGAACAAACGGTGCGATCAACTTTCCGGAGGAGAGCGTCAGCGGGTGGGCGTCATCCGAGCGCTGATGCAGGATCCCTCCCTCCTTCTGGCGGATGAACCGACCGCGTCTCTGGATCCGAAAACATCGGAACAAATAATGGAACTGATCGCCACCCTGACGGAAGAAATGGGTCTGCCGGTCCTGATAAACCTCCATAATGTGCAGCAGGCGAAAAGATACTCCCAGCGGATTATCGGTCTTCATGGGGGAAAGATCCTTTTCGACGGAACCCCCGACACCTTGACGACAGAGGATTTAGAAGCCATCTACGCCGGGGATGAATCGTTTGACAATGAACTTGTAATCAGGCCTGAGTCGTG
>CAYYNJ010000048.1:1309-13084 GCA_964472775.1 uncultured Spirochaetaceae bacterium | reverse complement strand
TCAGGCTGAACTTCGCGCAAAGAAACAGAATCAATATTTTTATACCTGGAATATTGTAAAAAATCTGTCCCACCCGGCGGATATCCCCCCAAAGCAGGGGAAAATCCCGGGGGATAATATTACGGAGGGTAATGCTCTGCCCTACCAAAACCGATCCGAAGCTGATGATGGACTGATTTACCAGGGGGAAGAGCTTAATGTTCCCCAGGGTGAGCTCCAGCCCCTCCTCCTGTAGCCGGGTATAATCCATCACATCGTGAAGAAAGTACTGGTGATGGAGCGACTGTCCCATGATAAGCGACGCACTCACCAGCTGGTCGCTGTTGAGCAGCCCCAGGGAGCCCTGAATGAGGCTATGGGTCAGCTCGGTTATCTTTTCCATGGAGGTGCCGACTTCATCGGAAACCGAGGAGAGCAGGCTGTTCCGAGCAAGAACGGTCTGTTTCATCTGGTGATACACCCCGCCCATCTGACGGTAGGTGTGGCTGGTTTGACTGATAAGACCGTATAGAGAGATGATGGTATAGTAAAAAAAGGCGCCCCAAAATAAACCGGGGGTGGGAAGAAGGCCCAGCTGCCTGAGAAGCTCATTCAGACAGCCCAGGAAGAGCAGAACCACCCCCAGGCCGAAGGGGACCGCCAGGGGAAGGCGCCGTTTAAGTCCTCCTAGAGCGGTCGGGACGAGGCCGAGATACAGCAGCAGCCCCAAGAAAACTTGATAGAGCTGAACGGTCCAAAAAAGCGAACCCGGCAAGAAAACCGTCCCCGCCGCACCGGCCAGACCCGCCAGTACCGCCGCCCGGAGGCCCCATGAAGCCGCCGGACCTGGGGTATGGCCGAAGAATCGAAGGCCGTGGGCAAACACTAAAACCGCCACGGCCAGGCAAAGCAGGACCTCGCCCCGCAGCAGGTATTCCCGGGGAAACAGCGACAGCAGCCGGGGGATGAGGAGGGAGTCCCTCAGGATAAACACCAAGGCATACCCAAACCCCGCCAGCCCCAGGAAAAGGTGATGACGGTCTTTCCGGTTCAACAAGGCCTGGGTGATGAGAACGGCGGCGATCGACAGAAGCGCCAGTATCAGCATGAGGCTGCGGTAACCGGCCCTCGCCGCCCGCTGGTTGACCGCCTGGCCGCCTCCTAATTCGGGGACGCCGTGCAAAAAACCGCCGGAATGAGAAAAATGATTGGAAACCTGAAGGGCAAGAATCAGACGATCCTGATCCGGAACCAAGGGGACTACCCGGGCCCGGCCGTCGATCCTCTCCTTGGTTTCGTCGGCCCCCACCCGACCCGATTCCGCCGCCGGTGCCCCGTTGAGGAAAAGACGGTAGGCGGAACTTATAGGGGGAAGATAAACCGCACTGAAACCCCGGAGCCCCCGGGTATCGACAATGGCCTGATAGCTGTAGACTCCCTTGGCGGGAGTAAACGGTTTATGCAACGCCGCCGTCCAAGGACTGGTGCCGCGGATAACCACGGGCTCCCCTCCTTCCATCTTCTCTCCCGCTGGGTGGACCCCCGGCTGCATGAGCCACTCTCCGGAAAGGGCCACCGCCGCTCCTTCCTCAAAAACGAGGGGACCGCCGGAAGATTCTCCCGCCTGTAAACCGGCGGAGCTCAATTGAAAGTAGAACGAAGATAGAAATCCCGCCAGGAGAAAGAAGAGAAGCAGGGCCATGAGCAGAATGGAAACGGTTCGACGCAGCATATACTCTCTTATCGGCAGGGGCTTGGAAAAAGTCCACCAAAATGACCTGTCCGGAAGGGCCCCTAGGAGGCTTGCCTCCTCAAGTTATGACAAAAAAAATGAGGGGCTTTTAAACCTAAGATTAAAAGCCCCTGGTAAAACATCAGGGAGAAACGGACACCTCATAGGATAGATTCCCATCCCGGCTGTAAGGTTCGACGGTAAAGTAGTGGGTTCCCCGAGGAAGAAACCGGGTGATTTTTCCGTTGTAGTCGGAACCGTCATCGTCGGACTCTGCGAGAGTTTCGCCTTGTTCGCTGTAGAGGTAGAGAAAGGTGTCGGTCTCGCCGAAGGTTTCGATGGTAACGTTTCTGCCCTGGTTAAGAACCAGCTTAAACCAGTCTATCTCATCGGGAAGCTCGAAGTTATGAGCCTGCCGGCGGCCGTCCACTTCAATCAGGGTCGCCTCGGACATGGTGTTGTCCGGCTCGTATTGGTCCGCCTGGATGGTCCTCCGGGAAATCAAGAGAACATAATCTCCCACGGTTTCACTGTCATAGCCCTTAACCATGAGATGGTAGGCTCGGGAATCCCCGTCGGGCTGAAACTCAATACGGGCATTGCCGTCCATCCCCCCGTCATCATCGGAGGCGATAAATTCATTCCCCCTGTAGAGCTCCAGGTAGGTATCCATACCGCTCTGGGTTTCCAGAACCATCACCTCGTTGGGGGCCAGGGTATGGTTGCTCAGGTCCAAGCGGTACCAGTCATAATCACCGCCGGGATGGATTTTCCGGCTGATGCTCTCCTGATCCAGGGGAAAATACTCCGCCCGTTCCATGATGTTGTTCGGTTCCCCTTCTTCGGGTTCCACCGTATCGAGGGAACCAAAGAGGGAGTAACTTCCCTGGGTATCACTGTCGTATCCCCGGACCATGGCGTAGTAGTACCCGGGCCGGTCGATGAAAGCCTGGATTTTGGCGTTAGAATCCTCGGCATCGTCATTTTCCATCACATAGAGACCGGGATTATCGGGCCCGTAGAGGCTCATCACCGTATCGAGATTTCCGCGGGTTCCCAAGGTGAGGTAGACCATTTCGGCCCCCGTTTCCAACCCCGATAGATCCAGGACAAACCAGTCTTCATCGCTGCCGCCGAGGGATAGATTCTCCAGGGTCTCGCCCAAGGTGAAGGGCGTTGCGGCGGATGCCGTATTATTCGGCTCAAAAAGATCCATGGACCCGCCGGCGGGGGTTCCCAGAAGGGATAGAATTTCCGGTCCCAAGGGGAATACCCGTTCCGCCGACCCGATTACCTCAAAGTTGGGATGCCGGAAGACCCGAAGAGAAACCATCATATCCTGGCCTATCCGGTAAATCTCGCCGGAAAGGCCGAAGAGAACCTTCCCCTCTTCTGCAGGGATGACCCCCGGGGGATTTTCGGGGCCCCAGAAAGTGAGGTTCCTTATGCCCAGAGGAAGTACCCGGTTGAGAACCATGGAATCCAGCAGGTCTCCCAGGGGGACCGGTGCCCCGTTGAAGGTGATACCCCGGAAGTAGAATATCCCGGAATCCCGGCCCAGCCGGGGGGGAACGGCTTCCCGGATTATCTTAGCGGCTTCCTGGGAGAGGGCGGTCAAATCAGGTACGGCCGGGGCGGGCGCGGCGGCCTGAGCGAAGACCGATCCCGCCAGGAGAAGAAAAATCAGTAATAGTACGGTTGCCTTTTTCATTATATCCACCTTAAAAGCTAATTCATTTGTCAATACTACAAGTTAATACAGGATAGTTGAAAATACAATCTTGAAAAACCCCGCTTCCAAGGCTATCCTGTGGCATGGATACTCCCCGGAAAATATATTTTAGCTACAATCAGATTCACAACACCATCAAAACCCTGGCACAGAAGATCACCGACAGCGGATACGATCCCGACATCATCGTAGCCATCGGAACGGGAGGGTTTATTCCCGCCCGGATGCTGAAAACCTTCCTTCCCCGGCCCATCCTGACCGTGGGTCTCTCCTACTACGACTCTAACAACCAGCCCAAAGATACCATTGAAAAGATACAATGGATAGACGAGGTGGAGCAGAAACTGGAGGGGAAAAGAATTCTTCTGGTGGATGAGGTGGACGACTCCCGGTTCACCCTGGAGTACTGCCTGAGAGAGCTGCTGACCCACCGCCCCGCAGAAATGGCCGTGGCGGTTCTTCATAACAAACTAAAACCCAAGAGGGGCGTGATCCCGGGAGAGATCAACCACTATTTCCAAGGCCGGGACCTGGAAGACCTCTGGATCTGTTACCCCTGGGACGCCGGAGACATCGAAGAGCACGACCGGAGGACCGGCGGTAATTAACCGGTTAACCCGGGTTAGTTCTGTATTTCGCTGACCAAGGCATCGAAGATGGTGAGCATATCTTCGGTGGTCTTCCTCAGCCTTCCCGCTAAAATTTTTGAAATAGCCCGGGTGATGGGAAGCCCTATGTGGGGATAGTCGTTTCCCATCTTAAGAAACGCCTTTTTATCCACCACCAGAAATTCTGAATCCTCCGTGGCGGTTACGGTGGCGCTCCTCTTATCATCATCAATCAAGGCCATTTCGCCAAAAAAGACGTTGTAGGAAGCCAGCAGTTTCACCACCGTGTAGCTGTCCCCCGCCCGGGTCCTCTTCTGAATCTCCACCGCCCCGGTGGCGACGACGAACATTTCCGACCCCACATCACCCTCTTTGATGATGGTGTCTCCTTTATGATAGGTCCGGGTGGTAAAAACGCGGGAGAGAACCTTCATGGATTCCTCATCATTCTTGATCTCGTCAAAAAGAGGAATCCTGGTCAGAATATCGAGAACACTCAGCTCCATGGTCAGGCCTCCGCTACCCGTTCCAGCACGATGGCTTTGGAATACTTTTGAATTTGATAACCATCGGAAGGAATAAAAACAGGGTTATTGATTTCCAGCTCCTTTACCGCCTGAAGATTCATCACCAGGGCGGAGGTATCGGAGGTTTTCTGGGCTTCCCGCAGGGCCGCCATCTTAATCTGGTTGGGAGAACCGGTGTTTTCCAAAATTCCCAGAAGAACCCTGCCGGGGTCTTGGTATTCACCGCTCTTCAGGTCCCCATAGGTGGTTCCCACGTACTTGTCGGGGATCGGCAGGGTGTTCAGGCGGGAACCGTTCTCCGCCGCCCCCGAAAGAAGGGCCCCCATGATGTGGGCCATACCGCTGGTGGCGGTGGTATTGGCTATCATCCGGCGGCTTAAATCGCGGCTGAAGAGAATCTCGTCGCACATGGCCTGCTTGAGATACCCTTCATATTTCCGGTCCAACAGTTCGGCGCAGACATACACATCCTTTGAGAGGGTCTTCACGGTCAGGACCGTCATGACGGTTTTTGAGTCCACCTCTGAGATGGCCTTACTGTCGAAAGTGTCGGAGAGGACGATCACCTTCCGGGCGGATTTGACGTTGGCCCGGATTAAAGCCGCTTCGGAGAAGTAGTCTCCCCGGACAAACCGGAGGTCCGCCAAGACATGGATCTCCTTGAGTTCCTGAATCTTTTCGCCGTCCACATTGGAGACTATCAGCAGATCATCCGAGGAAAGGGACCCGTCGGTTTCCAGGATGTCCTGCAGGATATCCGCCATATGGTCCTTCCAGCCGCAGATAATATAGTGGTTCTTCAACTTGGGAAAATCCATCAAACCCCTCCTCGATCGGGTATTTCTATCGACGAAAATTGAGGCCAAGGCACCGGAGAGGGCCGATGTCGCGGCGATACCGAAGAAAATCCCCAGGGTGGCCACCGCCCGGCCCGTCAAGGTTATGGGCACCTTGTCTCCATATCCGGTGGTGCTGAAGGTGACGATGGCCCACCAGATGCCATCCAGCACCGAACCAAACTGACCGGAGTTACGTTCGAGCTCTAAAAAGAACATCACCGCACCGATCATTAAGGTTACGGCGCTGAAAAGCAGGGTCAGCTGCAGCAGCGATGAGGCGCGGAATTTTTTCAGAACCCAGGCTACTTTTTTACCCATGCCGTCCTAATTCTCCAAAATGGTAATTTCTACCCGCCGGTTCAGGCTTTGTCCCCGGGGTGTCTCGTTATCCGCCACGGGCTTTTCGGCGCCGTACCCCCGAATGATAATCTCATCGGGATCCCGGACGCCCCGCTCCAGCAGATAATTCCCCACCGCCCGGGCCCGGTCCAGGGAAAGCCGATAGCGGCCCTCGGCGGTTCCTGCCAGGGCGGTGTGACCCGCCACCTCAATGTCCAGGCCGTCGATATTCTCCAGGATGCGGCTGATCTCATCCAGCTTGGCTTTTTCAGAAGCCCACAGTACCGCCGAATCGGGGGGAAACTGGATATGACGCAGGGTGATGGTAACACCCCGGTCGTTTACCTGGACATCGGGATCTTCCAGGCCTTGGGCTTCCATGTCCCTGCGGATATTATCGGCCAGCTCTTGGCGGTTCATGAGAACCGCTTCCACCACACGCCCCTCTGCCCTTCCCCGGTACTCGATGGAGTCTCCGGAAAAAAGATCAAAAAAGATGTCAAACTCTTCCAAAGAGAGCTCAGGCCGCCCGGCTTCGCTGTTCCAGTACAGAACCTGTTCGGAAATTCCGGTTATCCTGACGGGAAAGTGGGGTGATGCCCCGGGAGGAGGAGAGGCACGGTGGAAAATGGTATACTTAATCTCGATAACACGATAGGAACGCCCCTCCCGCTCTTCGTCCCCCCGATAGGTATACTGCACCTGGATGGGGAAACTATAAGGTTCTCCCACCCCCAGGCTGTCCCGGAGATCGTGAACCTCCAAGGCCGGATGCCGCCACACATCTCCGGGGGAGAGATCCCCCTCGGGAAAGACCGGAATATCCCGTAAAACCGGCATGTAATACTCAGGACCGATGGTGTAACGGCCCCGGGAATCCCTTAAAAATTCGGTGTAATAATCGCGGCCCCATTCGTACACCCCGGAAGACCCGGAAGCCCGTTCGGAGGTCTGAAAATTCGCCTCGATTTTTGCGCCGTCCTCCCGGAGGTCTACTATTTCCAGAGAGATTCGGTTGAGTATTTCGGCGGTATGGGAGTACAGTCCATTGATGTAGACCTCCTCCTCCACCTGGCTGAGAATCCGGTATTTGTCTCCCTTCTGCTGCCGGAAAGCAAAGGTTTCCGCCCCCAGGGAGGCCGCTGCCAAGGCCGCTATCAACCCTATCGCTAGTCTTTTTCTCATCTTTACCCTTCCTTGACAAATCAACCCACAGTTTATATGGTAATTAAAAGGCCCCCACAGGTCAAAGATACTTCCAGGTAGTGACAATGTTCCAAACAAGCGGCACCGATCCAGGCATCCAAAAAGTGGAAACTCTCGCGAAAACCGCCGGTTTCCCCACCCTGACACCCCTTCAGTCGCGCCTCCTTCCCCAAATAGCGGCAAATCTCAGTCCCGTCGTGGACACCACGGGAGAAAAAGGGAAAAAACTGGCCCTGATCTTGTCGGCCCTGCTTAATCTGGAACAGAAACCCAAAAGCCAGGCGCTCATCATTACCGCCGGACCCGAGGATGCGGGAAAACTGGGCTCCCTTTCGGCCCGGCTGTTGTCCCGTCAAAATCTGCCGTATCATTTCATGGTTCTTGATTCCCGCGGGGAACCCCGGAGGGAAGCGGAGACCCTGCGCCGCAGACCCGATATCATCATCGGCACCAGCAGTCGTATCATTGACCACATTCGCAGAAGGGATCTATCGCCGGGAAGAATTACCTTCACCGCCGTCTATTCCTCTGTGCCGGGCCATCCTGAAGAGTTTCATCAGGATCTCCAATTTATTTTTTCAAAGATCCCCCCCCATGCCCAAACTTTATTTTTGCTCTCCACCCTGGAGGGACTCGGGCCCCTGGAGGGGGTGATGAAAAAATCCCAAAATCCATCTGTTTCCCAAAATGTCAAGGAGGAAACCAACCCCATGAGTACAAAGACCGACCGCCGTTCCGTCGACCAGGAGGCGATAAAAGACGCCCTGGATGTTATGCTTGAAGAGATCCGATCGGTCCAGGATCCCCACGAACTGGACGCCTACAAAAAGCTGATTAAAAAGAAAATCCCTCTGACCCTGCGTTCCTATGTGGGCGCCTATCTTCTTAAAAGGCGCATGGAGGGGACGGAAAACCCATCCCCGGGGATGCGGAAAGCCCGGGAGGAAGGGAGAGGAGCGGATTCCCAGGACGGGTATACCACCCTCTTTTTCAGCATCGGCAAAAACCGCCGGGTTTACCCCAAAGACCTTTCCAGGCTCCTCTTTACGGCGGCAAAGCTGGCCAACGAAGATGTGGGCGCCATCAGAATCATGGATAGTTATTCCTTTATTGAAATAAAAAATTCCCGCACCGATGAGGTAATCGAGGTCCTGAACAACAGCGAGTTTCGGGGCCGGCGGCTTACGGTGAACTACGCCAGAAAGAAATAACGGGATTGAGGGATGGGCCCGAAGGTCAGGGGAAAAAATAGTTTAAGGATAGAAACAACAGAAAGAGATTCAAGACTATCCCGGCGGCAAAGGCAAGCCCTGAAAGAAGCTCCATCCGCCGGGCCATCACGGCGGAGCGGGCGGAGAGCTCAAAGGGGTCTCCCGGAAGCAGGACCGTGCCGGCCAGTCCGTTCGTACCCCGGGTGAACCGCCTCCTCTGATCTTCCCTCAGAATTCCAAAACCGAAACAAGGCCTGTCCAGGATGTTTCGGCCCTTCAACACCAACAGATCCGGGAGGCTTTCTCCCGGATTTTCTTTCAACCCCTCGGCGCCGGAGGGGTATTTTATCCATCCGTACACCCCCTTCTCCCCCAGGGGCGAGTCCCGGCACTCGTCGAGACTCCCGGCTTCAGGCCAGTGGACCAGGGGGAGCCGTATCACGTCCCGCTCCGCCCGGTAGAGCCTTCCCTGTTTCCAGAGATACCGGTACAGTTCAAAAAAGACCACCCCGGGAGGCAGAAAAACCGCCAGGGGAGCGATGCCCAGCAAAGCGGTTATACGGCCGGAGAGGGAGTACAAGGGTTGTCGGTAGAACAGATACGCCTCTAAAAGCAGGAGCAAGGATCCCAGAACCACCGACCAGGGGGAGAAACTGTTGACATACTCATTGCGCTGCCGGCCGCTCCAGAGACTCCTGAGAAGGATGGTGTCCTCCCGGCCGTCGTAAATAATAAACATCAGGGGTTGTGAATCGGAGCCGCGGAACATCAGCTGCCCCTTTTCCCTCCAGAGGCTGCCGCAGACCAGCACCTTGGTTCCTTCGGGGAGGGAGAACATCCGATTCCAAAGGAAGCGCTGAGGAACTTCGTCGGGAAGGCTTTCTCTCATGGAAAGCCGGCCGCCGGTGGCCTCGCTGATAAAAGAGTGAGGGAGGGTGTAGACGGTCACCTGGTCTAAATGAACGGGAAGAGAGAGGCTGCCGTTGGTGACCCAGATGATATCATCCCCTTGAAGGGCCTGCAGGGTGCCGATAAACCGGTAGTCCCCCAGGAATCCTTCTCCCAGGCTCTTTAACACCCCATACCTTATCTCTTCTTTTCGCGAACACTCCAGGGCGCGCCGCCGAAAAAGCCGCCATTGGGCACGGACCGCAAAAGCCCCTCCCATGGGAATCAGGGCGTAGAAGAAGGCGGCGGTAATGAGAGCTATCGGAAGGGCAGCAGACAAAGTAACTCCTAGGGGGAAATGAAAGAGCAGTCGGTTGACCCTTTCTCTTCCCCTTCCATTTCAAAAATTTTCGATAATCTAAAGGGGCTCTTAAACCAGAAAATTAAGGGAAAGACCCTGATCACGGTCGGGGCTGCCGAGAAAATCGGGGATTCTGGTGTCTAGGCTTTTTTTCAACTCTTGCTGATAGAACCGGATCAGCCCGTCAATGCTGGCGTCTTGTGATTCTTCCCTGGGCTGAAGAGCTTCTTTGCCCTTCAAGCCCTGGAGCCGTTCGATGAGATTGTCCAGGGTCCGGAGCTTGTTGATGGAATAGCCGGGCTGACTGGACCCGGCGGGGAAACCCTTGATATGTTTCAGCTGAGCATAGAGATACTGGGAAGGCGGTACAGGCACGGAAATGGCGCCTTGGGCATTTCGGGCTTTAACGATACTGCTGATCGATATGGTATAGGCACTGGTTACGTTTTGGACTTCCATCTCCCCACCTCAAACGGCTTATACGGTTATTATCGGAAAAGAAAAAGGAAGGTTGACAAAAAAACGGGGAGGGGAATAAGGATGACGGGAAAACCTAGGAGGTTCCGGCGGCCTCTCGGAGGTGCCGGAGATAAGAGGGATCCTGAAGCCTTCCAGAGAGGAAGGCTTCAGGGATGCTTAAACCGGGGCTACCGGTTAGCCCTTTCGTCGTTGGATTTGCACTCGATACACATCAAGGCGTAGGGAATCGCCTCCAACCGGGCCACGGGAATCAGCTTACTGCAGCGCATACAGGTACCGTAACGGCCGTTTTTGATCCGGGACAGGGCCGAATCGATGAGCCGCATCCGTTTGGCGTCTTGAGATCCCAAAGCCTCAAGGGTCGACCGGTCAATATCATCGGCGGCGATATCCGCCAGGTCTTTAGGATCCATGTCCTTGACTAATCCGTTAAACTCTTCGTTTTCCGACATTAAAATTGCCAGAAGCTCTTCCTTTTGTTTCAGGAGCTGCTGCCGCATTTTTTCCACAAAGACTTGATCCATGATTACCTTCTCCTCCCCGCCCGTGAGGTCCCGGGAGTATAGTTTTTATAGGCAAAGAAGTTGCCCTAAAAACAAATAAATGTCAAGCTTTGGATCTTCCAGAAATATTCCAGAAATATTCGCCGTTTTTTTGGAAGGGCCTTTCATCAACGGGGGGGCCAAGGGCTGCCCTGAACGCAACGGTTGACAAAGGCGTGTCATTTCCCTACCATGGCGTTATTAAAAGACAGGACAAGAAAATTACCCCCCTGCAGGAGGCATTGTGGCTAAAGAAGAAGCGATTGAAGTTGAAGGGATTGTCAAGGAATCTCTCCCCAACACCATGTTCCGGGTCGAGTTAAAGAACGGTCATCTCATTCTCGCCCACCTTTCCGGGAAGATGCGGAAACACTACATCAGAATTGTCCCGGGAGACAAGGTCAGGGTTGCTCTCTCCCCCTACGACCTCACCAGGGGACGGATTATTTACCGGGAACGGTAGTAAATCCCTATCATCATTTCTTACCTACCTTCAGTATCGCCCAGGTGGCGCCCTCCCCTCCGTAGTTGCGTTGGGCCGGGCCGAATTCACCTACCCAGGGATGTTTTTCCAAAAGTTTTCTTATTTCTTTTTTCAGGATGGGCTTACCGCCGGGGGAATGATGCCCCTTGCCGTGGATGATGAGTACCTTGAAGTATCCCTGTTTTACCGAATCTTTCAGAAAAATCTCCGCCGCCGCCAAGGCTTCCTCTAAAATTCGGCCGTGAAGATCCAGCCGCGCCTGGGGAGGCAGGGCGAGGAGTTCCTTCCGGCTTAGCCCCGGTTTTCCCCCGGACGCCTCCCCCTGATCTTTATCCACCACGCCGTACTGGTTGAGCCAGATTTCCATGGGGTTGGGGGAGGGAGGAGCGGTCCTGGGGTGAGAGGTTTTTTCCTGCCGCCGTTTCCGGGATTCCCATTCATCCATGATTTTTCCAAAATCACTCATCCTGGGGCTCCACGGTTCTGATCTGGTCCTGATGTATCCAGCCTGTCACGGAGGCGCCGTTTTCGGCAAGATAATAATCCCCCTCCTTTTCCTGCAAAAACAGGGTTGTACCAGGTTTTAAGAGAAACCACTCCCGGGCTTCCTCCCGGGGAACCCTCTTCAGATAGGCGGTATCATCAGGGCCCTCCGGTATGACCACACCGAAGGAACGGGATAGACCAATTTCCGCCGCTCCCATCAGGGCGGCCATGCCGGCGCTTCCCCCGATAAACAGGATGAAGAGGATGACCCTGCCGCTCCGGGGTTTCCGGAGGATAAAAACACCCATCACCGCCGCGGCGTTAATCATGATAATAAGAAGGAGAAAGAAGATTCGGCCGT
>CAYYNJ010000048.1:0-1254 GCA_964472775.1 uncultured Spirochaetaceae bacterium | reverse complement strand
GCGGCGGCTTCTGCCAGCTTCAGCTGTTCCCTGATCCGTCCGTTCATGGGACGGTGCATCAAGGCGGTCCTAAGATGCCAGACCGCCTCGGCATGATTGTCTTCCCGCCCCGCCAACAAGGCTTTGGCATAATGCCAGGAGGCGGTATACGGCTCCCCAGGCTTGGACCCCAACAGGGCCTCGGCGCCGGGTAAATCCCCCGATAGAAGGGATTCCTCCGCCTCTTCGATCTGGACCGTCCAGGACTCTCCGTCAACGCCATGAAGGCTGAAGGGCAAGAGGAAGACTATCAAGCCTAACGAGATCCGGCGGCTCCGAGGTTTACGAATGACCGCATAGATCCCCAATACCGCCGGGCCGGGCAGCAGCAGGAGCCACAGGAGAGGGTTCTTTCGGTAGTCAAAAAAGGACAAGAGAGGCGATCCCGGCAGAGAGAGGGATTCCTGGGCGGAAGCTTCAGACGATTCCGCCTCTTGCGTCAGGGCGGGAAGGACGGAAAAAACCCGGTTTTGAGAAGGAATAACCGTAATTCTTCCGGTTTTCTTATCCATAAAGGGAAAGGCAATCTGCCTTACCGCCAGTTTAGAGGGATCTGTCACCTCTAGGGTATACTTCTGCACCACCTTGCCGGTATAACCTCCCGCCGAAGGGGTGTAGGAGGTTTCGGTTTCCATGGTTATCACCTTCCCCCCCTCCACCACCAGGTCGGGAATCTTGAGGTAGTTCAGGTTTCCCGTACCCGACAGGATGAGACGGTACTGAAAGGTCATACCCTCCCTTAGCTCGCCCGCATCTGTCTCCCCGGTTAACCGAAACTGTCCCACCGCTCCGGTGGCGGTCACTTCCACCGGCAAAGCCATCACGTCAAGTTCAATCCGCTCCGCCCGGCCGGTGGTTCCTTCACGCTCCACCGTACCGGCGGCAATCACCGCCCGCCCCGCCGCAGCGGGGGTATAGATGTAGGAGGCCACGGGAATATCGTAGAGGGGGACCCCCGCCAGGGCATAGGCGGTGATGGATTCAATCCCGGGAGCATCCTCCCAAAAACCGGAGCCCGGGGGGGAAACGGAGAAGGAGTCGATCAGCCCGATCTCTTTCTGCCGAAGCAAGGTGAGGGTGAGGGGAACCGCTTCTCCCTGATAGACAAATTCGGAAGGGGTCTGCCATTCCATCTCCAGGGGAAAGACAAGACAGTTTATTACGAGGCAGAAAATCAAATCCACGACTTCATAGCTGACCTCTGGACGGAATCTG
>CAYYNJ010000047.1:5024-13140 GCA_964472775.1 uncultured Spirochaetaceae bacterium | reverse complement strand
TCACCGAAAGATAGGGGGTGGCGATATCATTGCTCACAACAAACAGTACTTCCTCCTGGTAGTCGGTAGTCGGTGGCGCGTAATGAACAGGTATAGAAACAATTTCCCCGGCACCAAGGGTCAAGGGTAATTCAAAAGGAAGCGGCACAGAAAAGGGTTCGCGTTAACCATGGCATCGGTTTCACCGTAGTTGTGCCGACGCTCTGAATGGCCCAGGATAACCGCTTCCACGCCGATGGCCTTCAGCATCAGCACCGATGTCTCGCCGGTATGGGCGCCCTTTTCGGCGGTCGCCATATTCTGTGCACCCAGCATGATGTTGGTCCCCTTCACCACATCCGCCACGGCGGAGAGAGATGTGAAACTGGGAGCCACTAAAAGCTTATGATTGACGCCTTTCAGTTTTTCCACCAGTTCTTTCGCCAGGGCCACAGACTCGGCAGGGGTGTTGTGCATCTTCCAGTTACCCGCAATAAAACTCTTTCTCATAGGTTTAACCATCCTTAATGCCTTTAAAAAGGCTGAATAATATGATGAGACCAACCGGAGAATCCGGCCAATCGAGAACAAAAAAAACCGGAAACCCCTGTGTGGAGATTTCCGGCTCAGTACTCAGTCCACGATTCAGTCTCTCAGTACGGCGATGCCGGGAAGGACCTTTCCTTCCAGAAACTCGAGGGAGGCTCCCCCGCCGGTGGAAACATGGTCAATTTTATCGGCCAGGCCGAATTTGTTCACCGCCGCCACCGAATCACCGCCGCCCACCACGGTGGTGCCTTGGCAATCTGCCACAAGCTCCGCCACTTTCAAGGTGCCTTTGGCAAAAGCTTCAAACTCGAAAACCCCCAAGGGGCCGTTCCATACAACCGACTTGGCTTCTTTGATTCTCTTCGATATCAGATCCACCGTTTTAGGCCCCACATCCATGGCAACCATGCCGTCGGGAACATCCACCGAATCCACCGCCTTCGGAGCGGCACTATCGGAAAACTCCTCAGCCACCACGTGATCGAGGGGAAGAATAATCTCTACCCCCGCCTCGGCGGCTTTTTTGAGAAGGGTCTCCGCCGTTTGAGCGTAGTCTTCTTCAAAGAGAGATTTTCCTATGCCGTGACCCTGCACCTTCAAAAAGGTGTAAGCCATGCCGCCGCCGATGATTAAGGTGGTGCATTTAGGAAGCAGAGACTCAAGGACACCGATTTTTGATGAAACCTTGGCTCCCCCGATGATGGCCACAAAGGGTTTTTCGGGATTTTCCATGATGGAATCAAAAAAGCGGCACTCTTTCTCGATGAGGAATCCCGCATAGCCGGGGAGAAACCGGGCAATACCTTCGGTGGAAGCATGGGCCCGGTGGGCGGTTCCGAAGGCATCGTTCACGTAAACATCGCCTAGTTTTGCCAATTTCTCGGAGAACCCTAGATCGTTTTTCTCTTCTTCATCCTGAAAACGGGTGTTTTCAAGGACCAGTATCTCACCGCCCTTTAAGTTCGCCGCGGCTTCCACCGCGCCAGGTCCCACCGTATCGGGGGCCATGATCACCTTACGTCCCATTAATTTCGCCAGATGGTCCGCCACGGGTTTTAAGCTGAACTCTTCACTCGGCTTGCCCTTGGGCCGTCCCAAATGACTCATAATAAGAAGGGAAGCCCCTTCCTGCCCCAGAATAAATTCCAGGGTAGGAAGGGCGGCTTGAATCCTGGTGTCATCGGTGATGACACCATTTTTCAAGGGTACATTGAAGTCCACCCGAACCAGGGCTTTCTTTCCTTTAAAATCGAAATCTTTGATGGTTTTCAGCCCCATAAAATCCCCCTTAGACGATTTTTGCGGCGAGGTCCACGACCCGAGCGGAGTACCCCATCTCGTTGTCGTACCAGGAAAGGATCTTGATCATGTTGTCACCGATTTTCATGGTGGACAGGGCATCAAAGATGGAGGAATGAGGGTTGCCCTTTACATCCATGGAAACGATGGGATCTTCGGTGTACTCAAGAATACCCTTCATGGGGCCTTCGGCGGCAGCCTTAACGGCGGCGTTAATCTCGGCCACGGAGGCGTTCTTTTTCAGGGTCACCGTCAGGTCAACGATGGAACCGGTGGGGGTCGGTACCCGCATGGCCCCGCCGTTCAGTTTTCCGTTCAGCTCGGGAATGACCAGGCCTACCGCCTTAGCCGCCCCGGTGCTGGTGGGGATGATGGAAAGTCCCGCAGACCGGGCCCGGCGAAGGTCATCGTGGGGCTGGTCGAGGATGACCTGGTCGTTGGTATAGGCGTGAATGGTGGTCATAAGGCCAGCTTCGATGCCAAAACTGTCGTTGAGAACCTTCGCCACCGGGGCGAGACAGTTGGTGGTACAGGAAGCGTTGGAGTAAGCGTGAATATTGGGAGAGATTTTATCATCATTGACTCCGAGAACCACGGTCTCGATGGCATCCTTAGCCGGAACGGTGAGGATAACCTTCTTGGCACCCGCCTTGATGTGATCCATGTAACCGCCCTTGGGACTCTCGGCGGCCCGGAATACACCGGTGGACTCGATAGCCACGTCCACGCCGAGTTTACCCCAAGGCAGTTCGGCGGGATTTCTGACAGCGTATATCTTAATCTCTTTTCCGTCGACCACAATGGCGTCGTCTTTGGCTTCGACTTTCTTGTTGTACACACCGTAGGTGGAATCGTATTTGAGCAGATGAGCCAATGTTTTCGCATCGGTCAGGTCGATAATTCCCACAATTTCGATTCCCGGTCTTTCAAGGGCAATCTTGAATACATTCCGTCCGATTCTTCCGAATCCGTTGATAGCTAATTTCATTTTAATCTCCTGGATCAGTATTTCGTCCTTCCCCATGGAAGGTTCTTTGTGATTTAATATCGCTTGCCGATAAAAAAGTACTTAAAAATAATAGAAATATTAGGGGGCAATGTCAATTCTAGGGGAAAAGTGCGGGGATAAACATTTTGTTAAACCGGCCAATGAGGATTTTTGCCGCCTAATCCGTCAGTTTAAGAAAGATACCGTAAATATCCGGCGGCATCAAGGGGAGCGGCGCTGCTGGAATTTC
The DNA here is from genome assembly GCA_964472775.1 of uncultured Spirochaetaceae bacterium. GTDB lineage: Bacteria > Spirochaetota > Spirochaetia > UBA9216 > UBA9216 > CAYYNJ01. The sequence goes on along the minus strand of CAYYNJ010000047.1, from coordinate 10,075 downwards.
TTCGTTACCCTCTTTCTCATTTACTTCCACAGGAAGGGAGTCGGGATCTTCCTCGGGAGTAAGGGGGAAAAGCATATCTCCCTGATTTACCATATCGAAAAAACCGCTCTTTTCCACCAAACCTTCGCAGACCAGGTCATCCACGGCGGTGACGATAAACTCTCCCACCACTTCTTCCGGTTCATAAGAAAATCCAAAACCTGTTTTGGGAAAACTCCATCCCCCGGCCCTGACAATGACAAACCGGTCATCCGGCTTGATACGGTCCACCTTTCCGAGATCTACCAACCCTTGGTTAAAACGCCTTTCCAATAGCGATCCGTAGGGGATCAGGCGGGTACTGATATCACTCACCGTACGTCGGAAAGCCTCGGGGATGCGATGGTTGCCCGTCCGGAATACGGTCCAATCCGAAAGAAGGGATCCTGTTTCAGAGAGAAAAAACCGATTTTCCAAGGTGATGATCCTCTCCGATTCATGGAGACCGAGAATTAAAAAATAATCTGTTTTATGCTGCCGGGAAAGCCTAAAGGCTTCGGCGAATCCTGTCACCCTCTCACGGGTCACGGAGATAGATAGATTCTCTTCTCCCTGGATAAGATCTCTCATGTAAGCCATGAGATCTTCTTCTATCCCCGGATGAAAGGTCGATTGGGGAAGAAAAAAGAGCCCCAGTTTATACTCCTGCCGGGGCAGGTTAAACTGCTCCACCCGCCAGCGCCGGGAAACGCTGTCATCCATCAAAGGCTCTATCATCTCTAAATCATCGTTTAAGGACGTACTGATGTTTCCTTCTTTCTTTAAAAGAAGCAACTCTTCCTGATACTGACCCCAGAAACCGCTGCGTTGCCAAATTTCACTTAATCCAAGCCTCGCCCTTTCCGAATACGGATTAATCTGCAGTCCCCTTCGATATTCCTGGGATGCTTTTAAGACCATGTTGCGGGTTTCATACTCGGCGGCTAATTCTATGTGGTAGTCCGCATACCGCCGCCGCCTCTCATCTTCCAGATCCGTGGCCTCCAGGAGGCTGTTTTCCAGGGCAATCCGGACCGCATCATCGCCAGACCTCATGGTAAGGGCGGTGCTGAAGGCATGGAGGGCCGGATCAATCCTTCCCAGATGCCGATAGGCCATCCCCAGCTGATACCAAAGAAGTGAAGAATCCCTGTGATGAAGCAGCAAAGATTCCAACACGGATAAAGAAAGCTCCTGCTCGCCCCTGGCCCGGGATAATTCGGCAAAGAGAAGGCCGGCATCAAGAAACTGAGGGTCTATTTCATAGGCCGCCCCCGCCTGATCCCAGGCAATCCCGTAATCCCCCCTGCTTTGCTAGTGACGGCCCGCAATCCATCGGACTTGGGCCACATTGGAATAAAAATATAAGGCCTGGGAAATATAGTTTTCAGCGGCGTCGGCGTTGCCGATTTCGTCGTAGAGAAGCACCAACGAGAGAAGCGCCCTTCTATTTTCAGGGCTGATCCGCAGGGCTTCACGGAAACGGGCGGCGGCGTTTTGGATTTTCCCCCCGGCTATTTCCCTTTCCGCCATGCCGAATTGGGCATGCACATTATGAGGCTCCCGCTGAAGGACGTAACCAAATCTTTCCTGGGCTTCATCAAAACGGCCCAGTCCCAGTAGAATCCGCCCTTCCAGATTGATGAGATCAAGATTTTCTCTGGCGTAGCGACGGGCCAGATCCACGTAATTCAAAGCCTCGTCGTACTCACCTAGGGCAAAATAGCAGGAGGCGGTTCCCTGCAAAGGTTCCAAATAGGAGGGATTCGCCTCCAGGGCTGTTCTGTACAGTTCCAGGGCGGTGTAATAGTCCCCCTGATCCTGGGCAGCCGCCCCCCTTCGGTATAATTCCTGAACATCCGCCTGGCTCCAGACAGGATGCAGAAGGCCAAGAAAAATCAGGATGATACCGAAGGATTTGATCCGCATCAGGCTTCCTTTTTGACGATCTTGATGGTTTTAATCTTATGTCCATCCATCTCCTGGATGATGAATTCCGCTCCGGGTATTTCAACCTTTTCGTAACGGACCGGAATCTTACCGAATTGATCGAAGACAAAGCCTCCCAGGGTATCAAAATCTTCATCGGAAATAGCCAGACCGGTGGTACGGTTTAAGTCTTCAATATTGACCCTGGCATCACAGAGATAACTATTCTTACCAATTTCAAGAATATCCTCGGCCTCGTTGTCAAATTCATCCTGGATATCCCCGACGATTTCTTCGATGATATCTTCCATGCATACGATACCCGAAACTCCGCCGTATTCATCCACCGCCACGGCGATATGGACCCGGCGCCGCTTAAATTCTATCAGCAGGGTGTCAAGCCGTTTGCTATCGGGAATAAAGTAAGGTTTCCGGATGATCTGGGCTATTTCAGAGGGTTCGTTTTTGAGAAAGTTGGGCAAGAGATCCTTAACGTAGAGAATCCCTACCACGTTGTCTATGGTACCGTTGTACACAGGAACGCGGGAATGTCCGCATTGAATTAACGTTTCCAGCAGCTCTTCCTGGGGGGTGTCAAGGGCAACGAATACGGCATCAATCCTGGGAACCATCACCTCTTTTACCGTGGTGTCCGATAGCTCCACGATGCCGCGGATCATATCCTGTTCAACCGCATTCAAGCTACTAAAACTTTCTTCATCATCCTGTTTGGCTTTTCCGAAGAGCTTCTCCATTAAGCCCGGCTTTTTCACAATACCTGTTCTCCTATGGTGTGTAAAATTCTTTCCTGTTCAATCAACATGGGCTCTTCCGGAGCCCGGGTGGCATGGGTTCTGCCAAGTAAATGTAAAATACCATGGACCAGAACACGCCGCAACTCTTCATCGAAAGTTACTTCAAACTTTTGACGATGTTTTTCCACCGTTTCCAGGGAAACGATAATATCCCCCAAGTGGTGGTACTGGGAACTTTCGGCAAAATCGGGAAACTCTTCTCCCTCATCCTGACAGAATGAAAGGACGTCGGTGGCCCCCGTCTTGTTCCTATACTCAAGATTATAACCGGAAATGGTGGCATCATCGGTAAAAACCAGGGAAATTTCCTTCTCCCTTACCTCTAAAGCCTCTAAAACCTTGAGACAATAGGGAATGACCCGCAAAGACCAATCAGGTTCATCGATGTTTAGGAAATCTAAGTCTACTAAATTCATTTTAACCGGGCCTTACCGTTGGCGATTTGTTTTAATGCTTCTTTTTCATCGGGATATTCGATGCGGGTGTGAAAATACCCGGCTAAAATCTGCACAAAGGTTTTCTTAATCGTCTCCATATCCTTAAAGGTAAGTTCACAGCGCCGCATCTGTCCTTCGTTGATTCGGCTCATGATAATATCCCAAACAAATTTTTCCAGCTTTGCCACGTTGGGCTTTTCCAAGGTTCGGCTGGCCGCCTCCACACTATCGGCAAGCATAACGATGGCGGCTTCCCGGGTTAAGGGGGGCTGACCGTTGTAGGAATAGTCTTCTTTCTTTATCTTGCTGCTGCCTTCCTGTTCTTTCAAGGCCTGAATGTAGAAATAGCTGATAAGTCCGCTGCCGTGATGCTGGGCAACTATATCGATAATCGCCTGGGGTAAGCCGATTTCCTTTGCCTTTTCTACCCCCAGTTTCACGTGGCTTTTAATGACCGCAATGCTCAAGGTTGATTTCAGGTCGTCGTGTTTATTTCCGGCGGTCTGGTTCTCGGCAAAATATTCGGCCTGTTCGATTTTTCCTATATCGTGGTAATAGGCGCCCACCCGGGCGATGAGGCCGTTGGCGCCGATTTCCCGGGCGGCGGATTCGGCTAAATTTGCCACGGCTATGCTGTGGCTGTAGGTACCGGGGGCCAGCACCAGCATCCTTTTAAAAAGCGGGGTATTTAGGTCGGATAATTCTCTGAGCCGAAAGGCGGTGGCACTATTGAGAACGTGTTCTATGAACGGAAGTACCCCCAGGTTAAGAATGCCGCAGCCCAGTCCGTTTAAGAGGCCCATGCCAACAAAAGTAAAGAGAATCCGCACCGGCTCTTTCCCCAAAAGCCCCAGGGAAAGAAGGATCAAACCTCCCGAAAGGGCCGAGAGAAAACTGGACCTGATGAGGTTGCCCCTTTTTTCTGCGTTGATCACCGAAATGGTGCCGGTGATTCCGGTAAGGAAGGTAAAAAGAAAGCCCGTTGCGTCCATTCCGTTTTGAATCAGATAACCCAGGGAATAAAGTAAGGTAATCGATACCCCCGCCTGGGGTGAAATCAGGATGGCCACCATCATGGAAACCATGGCGCCGGGAAGAAAAACCGCCGCCGGAAAAACCTGGGGATCGAAAAATCGGATGATAATCAGATTTAAAAGAAAGTAGAAAAGAAGGAACCCCAAAAAAATAAAAAACTCAGACCGGTGAACCGAAACGGTCATTAAGGGCGGTCTGGTGATATATACCCCGGCCAAGAAAAAAGCCAATAGAAGGATCATGGAGCCCAAGAGAAAATAGCTGAAGGCCGCGGAAGTGTAACTCCCTAAAACCTTTATTTTCAGCATATCCTCTTCGGTTACCAAGGTGCCGCGGGGGATAATTCTCTCCCCTTCCAACAGGATTCTCGTCACCGGTTCAACACTGTTCCGGGCCACCTGCCGTTTAGCCTCCGTCTCAATCTCATCGTAGAAACTGTTCTCTTCCAGAAAGACATTGAGGAGAAGGGTCAAGGAGGGAATCCACGAGGCGGGTATGGCCCCCGAGGAAACCCGTTCATCAAGATCGTCAGAGAAATTCTGGAGGGTGATCAGTTGATCGGCATCTATCAGCTGTTTGGTCCAGGACCCGTTTCGGGAATCCCATAACTCAATTTTTCCCTGCACAATATCGGATGATTGGGGAATCCGAAAAACACCGGATTCTAGGTACTGGTAAAGAATTTCCTCGGCCTGACCAATAATGAGGGATATTTCTTCATCTTGAGACAGCTCTTCCACAATCTCCTGGGTGAAAAACCCGGGCAGCAGTGACTGTATCTGCAGAAAAAGCGCCGCCGGGGAAGCGCCCTGACGGA
>CAYYNJ010000047.1:1487-5014 GCA_964472775.1 uncultured Spirochaetaceae bacterium | reverse complement strand
TCTCCTATCAATATCTTCTTGGCAGACTTGACACCGATGCCGAAACCAGCGCCCTGACGGAGAAGTACCTGAAAATTCAGCGAAAAAGTGCGGAAATTTTCCCGGGCCCGGGCGCCTATCTGAGGTTCCTTGATGAATACAGGAGGCACAAGCAGGGCTTGGGCTTCCTGCTTCAGTCGGGTGGCCTCGGGATCATCGTAGGCGATATCACGGTCTACGATAAGGTCTTGCTCTGCCATCTTGCCTACTTGAAAAGATTGGATATCAATTCCTTCAATCAGGCCTTTATCCTGAGAAAGAACAAATAAGGCTAAAAAAACAAGATAAGCCGCCGCCACTGAGAGATACAGGAGGGGATTCTTTTTTAGAATTTCTGTCACGGGGGAAAACTTTCCGGAAAAACCGTTGTTACTCTTCCTCTTCATAAGCCTTAATAATCTTTTTAACCAGGGGATGCCGAATCACATCCTCCTGGCCGAAATGATGAAAACTGATATCGTCGATGGGCTGGAGAATTTTCATGGCATGTATCAGTCCGCAGCGCTCTTTTTTGGGCAAGTCTATTTGGGTGATGTCCCCGGTGACTACTATTTTTGAACCCTCCCCCATGCGGGTCAGGAACATTTTCATCTGCTCCCGGGTGGTATTTTGAGCTTCGTCCAAGATGATGTAGGAGTCTTTAAGACTCCGTCCCCTCATGTAGGCCAGAGGAGCTATCTCAATGATGCGGTTCTCTTCGAGCTTTTTCACCTGTTCCGGTGATATCAAAGAATCCATGGCATCGTAAAAAGGGCGGAGGTAGGGGTTTAATTTCTGCGCCAGATCACCGGGCAGAAACCCGAGACTTTCTCCCGCTTCGACCACCGGCCGGGTGATGACCAACCGGCTCTTCCTTTTTTCCAGGATCGCTCTTAAAGCGTGAGCCACTGCCAGGTAGGTTTTACCGGTGCCCGCAGGGCCGATGCTGAAAATAACATCCTTCCGGTCCATGGCCCCCAAATACTGGGCTTGCCGAAAAGTCCGCGGCAACACCCGAACGCCCCCGGGCAGGTTGACAGGATGGTTCTTGAGAAGCTCCTTTCCGCCGTTGGTATCGTCGAGGGATTGAAAAATGGTCTGAATCAAGGAGGATTCGGGGGAGTTTCCCCGTTCGATCTGGTCAAGCATCCCTTCAAGAACGGCTTGAAAACGGTCCCTCACCTCTTCATCCTCGGATCCCAGAATGATCTGATTACCCTTGGTGTAAAGGGGGACACCTAACAGGGACTCTAAAACCCTGAGGTTCGAATCCTGGGCTCCGCAGATCTCCTTTAAGATCCTTGGATCCTCCAAAACTACAGCTAAAGAATTACTCAGAGACCCCTCCTAAAGAATCAGTGTATCTGCCCTGGGTCGTTAAAGTCAAGCTAGAAGACAAACTCGTTCTTTTCCACCGAAACACGGGCTTCCAAGTCATTTTGGGCCTTCCATTGCACGTAGATAGAAAAGCTGTTTTTCCACTCATACTGATAGTACCCCGATGAATCCTGCTCCTTTTCCGGGGCGGCGGAATATTCGAAGGTAAGTTCCCAGTCATGAAGATCGTGAACCAACCCGATATTCAGCTTGTTCAGGTTGAAATTCGATTCCCTCCGCTGCTGCTCGTTGAATAAATTGAACGATTTAAAGATGTCTTCCAGGGGGTTTATGGATGATAGTCCGATGTCTTCGGCTAACCCAGGAATATACCGGTAAGCGGCCCGGTTCTCCGATTGAGAAGAAAGTTTGAAATCCAGGAACTCAAAGATCTTCAGGGTAAAGGAGATATTAAAATAGAGGGGGCTATCGGTGAACCGGAGTAAATTGATATTCCAGGAAGAATTTAAATCCACCCCCCAATTCAACCGGTTCTTCCACTCCGGGTCGCTGGTGTAGTTGTATTTAAGATCCGCTTTAAAAAGTTCCGGCCGAAAACCCTTCTCCGCCCCCTTAAGCCATCCCTGCTCCAAATCAAACTGATAGGCTTCGGTATAACGCATCTGCAAAGATAAATTCAGAGGCCAGAGCTTAAGACTTCCCGTTAAGGTTTCGGGGTGATTTTCCTGAAGATTGTAGGTAAAAGCAGCCTGTAGGTTGATATTTTCTCCCCAAAACTGCGCTTTCAGGGTGGATTCGCTGGAGAGCCATTGGTTTAGTTCCAGATCGTATTTAAACCCTTGATCAAACTGAAGCAGATCAAGGGTCGTTCCTCCCTCGAAAAGGGTCAGCTTTTCCTGCCACACCAGGAGATCCCAAACCCAAAACGGTTCTTCCTGAGAATTCTCCTCCTCATGGCGGGAAAGGCTCAACAGAGAATTCAAGGGGCCCGTATAAAAACTGGCGGCGGCGGTTTGCTTCTGCAGTAAAGGGGGCAGCACGGTGGTAATTTTAATGCTCTGGTTTTTTTTATTCTGAAGATACTGCAGGTCCAAAATGATGCTGTTTTTCAGGACGCCCTCCTGATCCCACCGGGGCGTTAAGGTTTCAAACAGGGCCGTGTCCTGATCGTAGAGGTACTGGTAGAGATAGAGTCCCATATCGTAGCTCAGTTTTGATCCGCCCAGGGGCGCATAAAACACCAGCGGTTTTACTGTTACCAAGGCATCACCGCTGATCTTCAAGTTGGTGGCTTGTTTATCCTGTTCAAGGTATTGGAGCCATGTGGCCTCCGACAAGGCCTCGCCCTTATCGAATCTTTCTTGAAAGTTGTAATTCAGGGTGAGGTTGTTCTTCAGCTGGAAGATCCCGTTGCCCTGATCCAACCCGTAGGCGAGGTTGAAGGCGTGGCGGGTTTTCACCGACCGGTAATTGACCGAGTAATCGATATCGTCAGGAACCAGCCAATCGGTGGTGTCATAGGTGCCAAAATAGGAAAAGGTGGGGCTGTACCGGTAGGTCAGACTATGGGACCACGGTTTAAATCCCGTGCCCTCGGAAAGGGGCACCGAGCCTCTCTCCTCCGGCCAAAGATATATATCTCCGCCGGTTTCTTCGGAGCCCTCCTTGGCGGTCTCATTATCGTCCCAGGGCCTCAAGAAACCGGTAACAGCCTCGGTTTGGTTTGTTTTGTCGGATAACTGATCGGAACGGCTGTTGAAAAGGGTGCCCCCCATATTCAGACTCAGGTCGGGAAGATAAAAACTCTGGGGATAGAAAAAAGCGGTAATACTGTTTTCCAGGTCCCCCGCCGCTAAATCCCTCTTCCCCAGGGTCAGAGAGGCCTCCATTTTATTCAGGGAAAGGGAGGTAATGTAGGGAGACAATGCCTTGAGGGACGGGCGAAAGGCTATACTGGATATCCATCGCTGGGAAGACAAAGCCAAGGAGTCGCTGGTTTCTTCCAGGTCAATCTTTTTATTGAGAAATCCGCTCCAGTCAATGTTCTCTTGCCGGTCGTTAAAATCCTCCAGAAAGAAGGGATCCGAATAGAGAGGAAAATCCACGGTAACGGAGACAGGCCCCAGGGTCATCCGGCTCTCCAGATCGAAGGCGTAGCGGAAAGGCAGGTC
>CAYYNJ010000047.1:0-1477 GCA_964472775.1 uncultured Spirochaetaceae bacterium | reverse complement strand
CAAAAAAAGAAGAGCCTTCCCAGTTGGAAACATACCTGCCCTGATCGTTCCTGTAGAGGGGGGTAAAAGAACCGCCCTGCTCGAAAACTTCCCGGGAGAGGCCAAGACCGCCGTAAAACTGGATTTTATCCCAGGCGGAAAGCTTGTTAAGCTCGCCCTGCAGGCCCAAAAAGGCCCCCCGGTAGGAATAACCGTCCGCCATGACCTTGAAAAAAGAATCGGTTGATGCGGCGTATTTTCTGATTTTCGTCTGGAAAGGGGTTAATCCGTCGGAAGCAACCAGGAAGGCGCCGCGAATCTCCCGCTCCTTCTCTTCATCGGTACGCTGAAGGAAACCGATGAGGCTCCCCTTCTCTTCGAGATCCTTCGGTTTTTCCCCGATGAGGTAGGTGGTGGTCTGAATCAAAAAACCCTTTTGATCTTCAAACCCGAAAACGGGATTAAAAAAGAAGGGATCTCCGTTTTTTATAAAGCCGGGCAGGTAGAAAAGCGGCACCCGGCCTACGTAAAAAAGAGCGTTGAAAAGGGCCCACTCCCCCGGAGCCAAAACCCAAATTTTCTTGGCCTTGATGGTGATGTGGGGATGGGGGTTGTCGCAGGTGGTGACCACCCCATCCTCCAGGATTACCGTATCCTGGGCGGAGCGGTATATCACCTCTCCGCTGTAGTAGAATTTTATGTCCTCTTCCTCTTCCTGGCTCTTTTCAGACAATCCGTTGAGAAAAAAACCGGACCAGTCATTGATATTGAAGATCAGGCTCTCTCCGGTGAACCGCTCGGTGGCATCCTCCTTTTCAAGAACATACTCAACGTTTCCCTGGGCGGTCAGCAGCTTGGCGTCTCTGTTGAACAGAAGGGTATCGGTGGATATCTTGTGTACCGTGCCGGAGGCTTCTTCGGTGAAGGAAAGCTCTACTCCTCCCTCAAAGCGGATGTAGTTCTGCCCGTCCTCTCCCTGGGTAAAGTATTCCAGGGTATGGGATTTATCGATGGTGAGGAGATCTCCCGAAGGTTTGGCTTCCTCCTCCGGAGTCAACTCATAATAGGTATAGAGCCGCTCTTTCAGGTTCTCTTTATCCCCCGCTTCATCAATCCCCAACCGGCGGCACCAATTGACTAATTCATAGTAGTCGGAGGTCTCGATATCCAGAGGCAGGGTTTTCTCCGCCAGCGAGGCCGCTCCGTCCTCCTGGGCGGAAAGTCCCAGGGCCGAAGAGAAGGCCAACAGGATTATGAAAAGAAAGATTTTCTTATTCAATTTTTTGTTTATTCATCCCGCCCTTCTCCCTGGCCCTAGACATCAGAGCAAATCCTTGAGAAAACGGCCGGTGTGAGATTCGGGAATCCCGCATATTACCTCCGGAGTTCCCTGGGCTACGATGGTTCCGCCTCCCCTCCCGCCTTCGGGTCCCAGATCAATCACATGATCCGCCTGTTTGATCACATCCAGGTTGTGCTCGATGAGCACCACCGTATT
>CAYYNJ010000046.1:0-13193 GCA_964472775.1 uncultured Spirochaetaceae bacterium | reverse complement strand
ACATCGCCGGATCCGAATTTTCTCGGTTCATCCGACAAGGCCCGCATTTCACTGCCCCCCACATGGATGAATAAATCGGTGGTGTCTCCCATGAATACCGCTTGTTTGATGTCCCCCCGGATCCGGTTGGGCGAACCGGAGGTAAAGACCTTCATATCTTCGGGCCGCCAGCTCAGCTTTACCGGCTCTCCCGGCTCCGGCAGGGCCTGGCCCTGGGGATCGATGACGACCTCCCCGAAGGGCAGCCGTACCTTATACCGATGTCCTTCCCGGCCCGAGACAACCCCCTCGTAGATGTTGGCCAGACCGATAAATCCCGCCACAAAACTGGTCTCAGGTTTCCGGTAAATCGTGAAGGGGTCACCCATCTGTTCGATCCGGCCCCCGTTCATCACCACGATGCGGTCGGATATGGCTAGGGCTTCGTCCTGGTCGTGGGTCACATAGATGGTGGTAATCCCCAGCCGCTTCTGCATCTCCCGAATCTCCACCCGCACCTGAACCCGTAGTTTGGCATCCAGGTTCGACAAGGGTTCGTCAAAAAGAAGGATTTTCGGTTCCGTTACGATGGCCCGGGCCAGGGCCACCCGCTGCTGCTGTCCCCCGGACAGTTCGCCGGGCTTGCGCTTCCCGAGATTTTCCAGACCCAGCATGGCCAGAACCTGGGTGATCCGCTTTTCCTGATCTTGTGAGGAGACCTTCTGCATCTTCAGACCGAAACTGATGTTCTCCCAAACCGTCATGTGAGGAAACAGGGCGTAGGACTGAAAACACATGGCCGTATTCCGTTTATTCGGGGGGACGTTATTCATCACCTTCTCACCGAAGTAGATCTCCCCCTTGTCGGGGTGATAAAACCCCGCCACCGTTCTGAGGGTGGTGGTTTTTCCGCAGCCCGAAGGCCCCAGGAGGGTGACAAATTCACCATCGGCAACATCCAGGCTGATATTGTCAACCGCAAGGACGTCATCAAAAAACTTCGACATGTTCACAATATTCAGATATGACACATCACTCTCCTAACGTTTTTTCAAGTTGATTGTGGTTGTTTTGCAAATTTGCAGAAAACGCTTGCATTATTATTGCATTGGATTTAAAATCATGTCAAGGAAATTCTTTTTGTATTTACGGAGCGACCATGAATATCAAGGAGCTGGCTGAACGCCTGGATGTCTCGCCTTCCACCATCTCTCGGGTTCTCAACGATAAGCCCGGTATCAGCGATACCACCCGGCAGCGGGTCTTAGAAGAAGTTAAGAAGACCGGGTTCACCCTGAACCAGAATGCCCGGAACCTGGCCAAGTCGGATTCCGGATTTATCGGCATCATTGGAAGAAAACGGGGAGGACAGCAGGACAGCCTCTATTTTCACCACTCCATGTCGCAGTTCGAAGACTGCTTTGAGGGCACCCAGTACCAGTGCATCAATCTCTCTGTGCAGGGACAGGATATCGAACAGTCTTTTTCAGAGAGGCCATTGAAAATAAACGACTACGCCGGTTTCATCATCCGGGGGCAGAGCTTTCCCGTAAAAACCATCATATCCCTTAAACATTCGGGGGTTCCCCTGGTGCTGCTGGAAAACCGGCTCCAGGAAACACCCATAGACCACATCATCTGCGAGGACAGGATAACCCCCCGCAAGCTGACCGAACACCTGATTGAACGGGGCTACAAGACCATCGTTCACTTCACCGGGCCCGAGGGGTGGTTCAACAATAGGGAAAGAATTGAAGGATACAAAGAAGCCGTTCAAAAAGCCGGAAGTGAGGCCCGGATCATCTCCTTGGCGGATACCACCGTAGACACCGGAGCCGAGGCCTTCGACTTGATGAGAAAAGAGATAAAACCGCCCTTCGGCGCAGTGATGGCCAACGATGCCATGGCCATCGGGTTTCTGGACGCCGCCCGCAAGGCGGGGTTTGACGTGCCCGCCCAAGTGGGAATTACCGGTTTTGACGATATCCCCTGGGCCAAGCTCTCCTACCCTCCCCTGACCACCGCCAAGGTTTTTATCGAAGAGATGAGCCGCCTTGCCGCATCAAGACTATTGGAACTGATTAACAACCCCGACAGCCACCCCATTTCAATACAGGTTCCCGCGGACGTGGTTATCAGGGAAACAACATAATCCCCAGCGCCCCTGGAAGAACCACCGGCGATACATCATCTTGTAAGGATACACTATGCTTATAATAGGCCACCGAGGGGCCCCCCATCATGCTCCCGAGAATACCCTAGGATCTTTTAAAAAGGCCATGGAAATGCAGGCTTCCATGATCGAACTGGATATCAGCCTCTGCCGTTCCGGCGAACTGGTGGTTATCCATGATGAGAGGGTGGACCGGACCACCGACGGGGAAGGGCTGGTGTCCCGCCTCACCCTGAAGGAATTAAAAAAGCTTGACGCCGGCGGGGGGGAAAGAATCCCGACCCTGGCGGAAGCCATGGATCTGTTAAACGGCAAGGTTCGGCTCAACATCGAATTGAAGGGAAAAAACACCGCCCCTGCGCTTAACCGTTTTCTGGCCGAATACCTGGGCGGATCCGCCTGGAGAATCGAAGACCTGTTGGTCTCATCCTTCGATTTGGTAGAGCTGAGCCGGTTTAAAGCCCTCTCTCCCGGCATGGCCCTGGGGCCCCTTCACGGGGGAGTGCCCTTGGAAGGCAGCGAATTTGCCCGGCCCTTGGCCCCCCGGTCGCTTCATTTCAATCTGGATTTTATCCGGGAAGAACTGGTGGCCCAGGCCCACCGGAACGGCTACCAGGTATACGTCTTCACCGTGGATCATCCGGAGGACCGGGAGAGGATGAAAGCCCTGGGAGTGGACGGCATCTTCTCCAACGACCCGCGGGCAGAATAAATCTCAGAGCAGCTCCGCCGCCATCTCCGCCAGGGGACTCCGTTCGGTGTGTTCCAGGGTAATGTGCCCGAATAAAGCCTGCCCCTTCAGGGCTTCCACCAGATAAGTCAGCCCGTTGGAGTTGGCATCCAAGTAGGGGCTGTCGATCTGATAGGGATCCCCGGTGAGAACCACCTTGGTATTCTTTCCCGCCCGGCTTACCACGGTCTTAATCTCATGAGGCGAAAGGTTCTGCGCTTCATCGATGATGATAAATTGCCCCGGCAGGGAACGGCCCCGGATGTAGGTGAGGGCTTCCAACTCTAAAAGCCGGTTATGGGTCAGCCAGTCGACGCTTTTGATCGACTCTTTTTTGCTGCTATCGATAATCAAATCGAGGTTGTCAAAAAGAGGCTGCATCCAGTGAGCCAGCTTGGCATCCTTATCCCCCGGCAGATAACCGATATCTTTGCCCATGGGGATCACCGGACGGCTCACCAAAAGCCGGGTGTACTGCTTCTTCTCCACCACCCCGTAGAGTCCCGCCGCGATGGCCAACAAGGTTTTCCCGGTTCCCGCCTTTCCCACCAGCGTTACCAGGGGGATCGAGTCGTCCATAAGCAGGTTGAAAGCCATCACCTGCTCCTGATTCAGCGGTTTGATCCCCATCACCGGCTGCCCCTTCTGCCCCACCAGGTTCAAATGACCGGTGGCCCCATGATAGCGGCCCACCGCCGAGCCCTTAGGACTGTCTCCGGCTTTTTCGTTATTAAGGATGACAAACTCATTGGGGTGGAGTTTTTCAGGGATCTCCATCTTCCGGCGGGTCTTAAACTGTTTCAAAGTCTCCTCAGAGACGGCGGTACGTTTCCAGCCCGAGTAGAGTTCTTCAAAATTGACCTTTTGTTTTTCATAATCCATGGCTCTAAGCCCCAGGGTGGTAGCCTTGACCCGGGCGTTAATATCCTTGGACACAAAAAACACCTGGTATCCCTGATTCTGCAGGGCCAGAGCGGCGAGGATAATCTTATTATCCGTCTTATCCTGCAGCAGATCCGAGGGAATCTCCGTGCTATGGGTGGTGACCACCCGGACGATGGTATCCTTTCCCACCTTCACGCCCTTGGTAAGGTCTCCGCGGCGGCTTTGTTCATCCAGGAACCTGATGGCCTGCCGGGCGCTGCGGCCCTTCTCGTCGCTGAAGGTTTTGAGCCGGTCCAGCTCTTCCAAGACCCAGAGGGGAATCACCACCTCGTTGTCCCGGAATGATACAATCGCATCGGGTTTATGGATGAGGACGTTGGTATCCAGTACGAAAACCTTGGGTTTCACCGCAGCATCACCGCTTGTCATGGCCGCCTCCGGACGAACAGTTTCTCGAAGCCCTTTGAAAAACCCCGTCCTTCAAAAAGCCCCTCTTTTTTCAAGGATAAAACAGCCGGAGAGAGAAGGCAAATTAAACTTTAAACAAATATGGCAGGGAGGACATAAGAGAAGGGGCGGCCCCCTTTAGAAACCGCCCCGCCGCTGTCAGAGTTTATCCACCATGTTCCAGTGGTGAGCCCGGATAATATTTACACCATGCTCCCTATTTTCCACCTTGAAGATAACCACCGCCCGGTCGGCATTCTTCTCCAGGGTCGCATAGAGATACTCGATGTTGACACCGTTTTCGTTAAACACCTTGAGAATTTCTGCTAAACCGCCGGGCCGGTCGGAAATTTCCACCCCCAGCACATCGGTCTCCTTGGCGGTGAACCCGTTGGCCCCCAGGAGGTCCAGGGTTTCCGCCGGTTTATCCACAATAAGGCGGAGGATGCCGAAATCCGCCGTATCGGCGATGCTGATGGCCCGGAGGTTTACCCCCCCCTGACCGAGGAGGTGGGTTACCTCGGCCAACCGGCCCGATTTATTCTCTAAAAAAACTGATATCTGCTGTAGTGCCATGTTACCCCCCCTGCCATTATAGCCGAGCGCCTTTGAAAAATCATCGGTTTTTCAACCGAACCCGGAAAACCCGCCGGGGATCTAGAGGTTCCGCCGGTCCACCACCCGCTGGGCCTTTCCTTCGCTCCGCTGAATCGTTTTCGGTTCCACCAGCTTGACCCGGGCGGTGATTCCCAGCCGGTCCTTAATTTCCCTCTGGATTTTTTCCCGAAGATGTTCCAGGATCCGGGTTTCATCGGAGAAAACCTTCTCCTGAACTTCCACCCAAACCTCCACCTCGTCCATATGCTTCAAGCCCCGGTCCACCACAATCTGATAGTGGGGTTCTGTTTCTTCCAGCTGGATAAGAATCTCTTCGATCTGGGTGGGGAAGACGTTGACCCCCCGGATGATGAGCATGTCGTCGGTACGGCCCATGAGGCGGTGCATCTTCACGCTGGTACGGCCGCAGGCGCAGGGCTCCCGGGTCAGGTAGGTGATGTCCCGGGTGCGGTACCGGATCAGGGGGGTTCCTTCCTTGGTGAGGGTGGTAAACACCAGCTCCCCTTTCTGCCCCTCCGGAAGAACCTCCCCGGTATCGGGATTGATAATCTCGGGATAAAAAAGATCTTCGTTGACGTGAAGCCCCTGCTGGACAGAACATTCGTTGGCCACCCCGGGACCTATGATCTCGGTGAGGCCGTAGATGTCGTAGGCCTTCAGGTCAAGCTGAGCTTCCATGGACTTCCGCATCTCCTCGGTCCAGGGCTCCGCCCCGAAGGCACCGGCCCGCACCTTCATCTTCTTCATGTCATACCCGTTTTCCCGGGCCCATTCGGCGATGTAGAGGGAGTAGGAAGGAGCACAGGTGAGAAAGGTGGTGCCGTAGTCTTCCATGACCTTGAGCTGCCTCGGGGTGTTTCCCCCGGAGATGGGAATGATGTTGGCGCCGATGGCCCGGGCGCCGTAGTGAACCCCCAGCCCTCCGGTGAAGAGGCCGTAGCCGTAGGCGTTCTGAATCACATCGCCCTTCCCTACCCCCGCCATGGTGAGGCACCGGGCCATGGCCTCGGACCAGATATCGATGTCGCCCTGGGTGTAGGCGTCCACCACGGGGGTACCCGTGGTACCCGAAGATTGATGAACCTCCACGATCTGTTCCCAGTCCACCGCCAGAAGGCCGTAAGGAAAGGTATCCCGAAGCTCATCCTTGGTGGTAAAGGGTAGCTTGGCCAGATCCTCGATGGTGTGGATGTCCGAAGGCTTGACCCCCAGGGCATCGAATTTCTTCCGGTAAAAGGGAACCTTGGCATAGACCCTTTCCGATAGATCTCTCAGGCTCTCGCCCTGGTTCTTTCTGCGTTCCGGGCCGGACTGGCACTCCGCTTTTTCGTTCCAAATCATAGAAGGCTCCTTCGGGAAGAGGCGTCCCTTTCCCCCTGGGTTGTGTATTCCGACACCACCGTACTGTTGCATAGAAGCAGCAGGCCCAGTATAGCGGTTCCCGTTTTCCCGGGTCAAGAGGATTCGGAAGAAGGATCCCTTGGGCCGGGGAATCCCGCCGGCCCTGCCCCGGCCCTTGCAAAGTTAGCGGTTTTCATCCATCCTGGAAACATGAGTGACCTAGCCCCCGACGCCCTTTTATTCTTTGCCTCCGCCCCTTTAAACGTGGAAGACCTTCTGGAACGGGAGGTCCGGGAAGCCGGCGGAATCCCCCAGCGGGTCCACCGTACCGGCGTGGAATTCTCCGGATCCCTGGAGGCGGCGTACCGGCTTTGCCTCTGGTCCCGCATCGCCAGCCGGGTGATGCTGCGGTTGAAGGAGTTTGACTGCCCCGACCTGGAAACCCTGCACCGGGAGGTGGGTTCCTATCCCTGGGAGGAAGACATGGATCCCTCCCTCACGGCGGCGGTGGAGGTAACCCAGAAAGGGGGAGAACTGGGGGATAACCGCTTCCTCACCCTGAAGGTGAAGGACGCCGTGGTGGACCGGCTGCGGGACAAGACCGGAAGCCGCCCCGATATCGACACCGACAACCCCGACTACCGGATCCACCTCCACCGCCGGGGCTACCGGAAGGAGACGGGCCCGGCGCCCTTGAAAGAGAACAGCGCCGCCGCCCTGCTTTACCGGGGGGGATGGAACCGGCTTTATCCCGAAGGAGCTCCCCTGCTGGATCCCATGTGCGGATCCGGCACCCTTCTGATCGAGGGAGCCCTGATGGCCGCCGATGCCGCCCCGGGGCTGTTCCGGCAAACCTTCGGTTTCAGCCGCTGGAAAAAACACGACAAAGCCCTCTGGGACAGCCTGCTCCGCGAGGCCCGGGACCGCCGGGACCGGGGGCTGAAAACCCTTCCCCCCATCCGGGGATTCGACCGGGACAGCCGGGTCATCAAGGCGGCCTGGGCCAACATCGCCGCCGCCGGCCTGGGGGAGCTGATCCACGTGGAGAGGCAGGAACTCAAAGATCTACGCCCCACGGAGGCGCTGAAAACGCCGGGGCTCATGGCGGTCAATCCGCCCTACGGCCTCCGGCTGGAGGAAGAGAAAAACCTGGCTCCCCTCTACACCCTGCTGGGCACCATCATGAAGGAGCATTTTCCCGGATGGAAGGGGGTGATTCTCACCTCCGGCGACAGCCTAGCCCGGGCCACGGGCATCAAAGCAGACAAGGTGAACACCCTCTACAACGGGTCGGTTAAGTGCACCGCCCTGGCCTTCAGCCTCTACAGCCGGGACGAACGGACCGCCCTTACCGAAAGGGAACTGCCGCCCCTCTCTCCGGGGGCCCAGATGTTCGCCAACCGCCTGGCCAAAAACCTGAAGCACCGGGGCAAGTGGGCCCGGCGAAACGGCATCACCTCCTACCGGCTCTACGATGCGGACCTGCCCGAGTACGCCGTGGCCCTGGATTTTTACGAAGGCCGGTGGGTTCACCTGCAGGAGTACGCCCCCCCCGCCGAAATCCCCGAAGAAAAAGCAGAAACCCGGCGCCGGGAGATTCTCAAGGCCGTCCCCCGGGTCCTGGAACTGGAGGGCCATCACATCTACTTCAAAACCCGGCAGCGGCAGAGGGGCTCCAGCCAGTACGGCAAGGTGGGCACCGCGGGGGAAAAGTTTATCATGAACGAGGGGGGCCTGAAATTCCTGGTAAACTTCACCGACTACCTGGACACGGGCATCTTTCTGGACCACCGGGTAACCCGGGGGATGATAAGAGAACGGGCGGCGGGCAAGCGGTTTCTGAACCTCTTCGCCTACACCGGTTCCGCCACGGTTTACGCCGCCGCCGGAGGCGCCGCCGCCACCACCACCGTGGATGCCAGCGCCACCTACCTGGCCTGGGCCCGGGAAAATCTGGAACTGAACAAGCTGTCGGGGAAAAACCACCACTTCATTCAGGCCGACTGTCTCGAGTGGATCGCCCGGGAGAAAGAAAAATACGACCTGATCTTTCTCGATCCCCCCACCTTCTCAAACTCCAAGAGCCGCAGCACCACCTTTGATATCCAGCGGGACCAGGCCGGGCTGCTGCGGGAGACCCTGAGGCTCCTGGCCCCCGGAGGGGTCCTGATCTTCTCCAACAACTACCGCAAGTTCAAGCTGGAAGAAGAAGTTTTGGGGGGATACCAGGTGGAAGAAATTACCAGCCAGACCGTGCCGGAAGATTTTCAGCAAAAGAAGGCGATTCACCGGAGCTGGGTGATTAAGGCTGTCGGATAACTCCCTGAGTTACGGTACAGCCTCCCTCACGAATATAGGGTGAGATTCTTCTGAAACTCGGTTTTGTAAATGATCGATCTATCATCCAGAGCCCTATCCAGGGCGAGAATTCCGTCCAGATGATCCATCTCATGCTGCAGCAGTTCAGACTCGGCGAATGACAGATTATTCCATTCGACCCGGGCTCCCTCTTCATTCTGGTAGACCAGGCTCAGGCCGATACTACGCCCCACCTTCACCACCAGATCGGGGAAGGACATACAGTCGTCCCAGACCGCCCGCTCTTCGGCGGATCTGAAGGTTATCTGAGGATTGATGAGAACAAAGGGGCCCCCGCCGAGATTGAGGCCGATAATCCGCTTGGGTATCCCCATCTGAATAGCGGCGATCCCCCTTCCGAATCCGTTCTTTATGCGGAAATCTTCCAGGGTCTCTTTGATATCCCGAATCTCCTGCTCCAGCGCAGGCTCCCCAAGGTTTTTTACCTCGGCGCTCCTGGTTCTCAGGAGGGGATCGCCCAGGATGAGGACCTTTCTTACCATCACGGCTTCCTTTATGTGACTATTCCAGATTGATTCCGGTTCCTACATCCTATACTATTGATAAAGATTCCCGCAAGGAGACGGTATGGCAAAAAAGACCCTATACAATAAAGTCTGGGACGCCCACCGGGTGGCGGTGCTGCCCACGGGACAGGATCAGCTGCTGATCGGCCTGCATCTGATCCACGAGGTCACCAGCCCCCAGGCCTTCGACGCCCTGAGGGAAAACCGATGGACCCTAGCCTTCCCCGAAAGAACCTTCGCCACCTGCGACCACATCATCCCCACCCACTCGATATCACGGCCCTTCGAGGATGATATGGCCGAAACCATGATGGCCGCCCTGGAGGCTAATGTGAAAGACTTCGGCCTTCCCCTCTACGGCCTGTCCTCGGGAAAACAGGGGATTGTCCACATCGTGGGCCCCGAACGGGGGCTGACCCAGCCGGGGATGACCATCGCCTGCGGCGATTCCCACACCAGCACCCACGGGGCCTTCGGGACCCTGGCTTTCGGGATCGGAACCAGTCAGGTGAGGGATGTGCTGGCCACGGGCTGTCTGGCCATGGATCCCCTGAAGGTTAGAAAGATCGAAGTAACGGGAAAACTGTCCCCGGGGGTCACCCCCAAGGATGTGATCCTCCACATTATCCGCCGGCTGGGGGTCAACGGCGGACTGGGATACGCCTACGAATATGCGGGCGAAGTTTTTAATGCCATGACCATGGAAGGGCGGATGACGGTCTGCAACATGTCCATCGAAGGGGGCGCCCGGATAGGTTATGTGAATCCCGATGAACAAACTTTCCGGTACCTGAAAGGAAGGGAACATGCCCCGTCCGGCCAAGCCTGGGAGGCTGCGGTAACCTGGTGGAAGACCCTGGCTTCGGATGAAGATGCCGAATACGATGATGTGGTGGTCATCACCGGTGAAGAGATCAAGCCCATGATCACCTGGGGGATCAACCCCGGGCAGAGCGTCGCCGTGGATGAGAATCTTCCGGTGCCGGAGAATTTCCCCCCCGGGGAAAGAGCCTCCCTGGAAGCGGCCTACAAACACATGAAATGGAACCCGGGAGAAAGGGCCCCGGAGCTGCCGGTGCAGACCGTTTTCATCGGCAGCTGCACCAACGGCCGCCTCTCGGATCTTCGGGAAGCCGCCCGGGTGGTAAAGGGGAAAAAGATTCACCCCGGCGTTCGGGGAATTGTGGTACCCGGCTCCCAGGAGGTGCGGCGGGCGGCCATGGAAGAGGGGCTCCATACGGTATTCGAAGAGGCGGGGTTTCAGTGGCGGCTGGCGGGCTGCTCTATGTGTCTGGCCATGAATCCCGACAAGCTATCGGGGGATGAGATCTGCGCCAGCTCAAGCAACAGGAACTTCATTGGCCGCCAGGGCAGCGCCCGGGGAAGAACCCTGCTTATGTCCCCCGCCATGGCCGCCGCGGCGGCGCTTAACGGCCGGGTCACCGATATCCGCGATCTTACCTGAGGGAGAAACCCATGGAATTAACCAGAATCATTAACGTGGAAGGAACAGGCATCCCCGTACGAGGGGATGATATCGATACGGACAGAATCATCCCCGCCCGGTACCTCAAAGAAATTACCTTCAGCAGCATGGGAGAGTATCCCTTTTACGACGAAAGGTTTTCTCCTGAAGGAGAAAAAAAAGATCACCCCTTCAACGATCCCCGCTATGAAGGGGCCTCGCTGCTGGTGGTGAATGCCAACTTCGGCTGCGGCTCCAGCCGGGAGCACGCCCCCCAGGCCCTGATGCGGTGGGGAATCAAGGCGGTGATAGCCGAATCCCTGGCGGAAATTTTTGCGGGCAACTGCACCATGATCGGCGTACCGGCGGTGACCCTGGGAGCTCATGACATCCGGAGGGTCCAGGATATTCTGGAAACCGCCCCGGAGACCCCCATGACATTGAACCTTCAGAGCCGCGCCCTGAACCTGGGGGGGGATCAGTTTGAAATCCTGATCCCCGAAAGCCGCCGTCAAGCCCTGATGGAGGGGACCTGGGACAGCACAACCCTGCTTTTGTCCCGCCTCCCCCTGGCCCGAAAGACCGCCGGGGCCCTGCCCTACCAGAACGGATTTTCGTCGTGACCGAAAACGACAACATCCGCGAGGCGGTACGTAAACGGTATAGGAAAGTAGCAGTATCCGGGAATTACGGCTGCGGATGCTCGGGAACCTCCTGCTGCGGAGAATCAGCCTCAGAGGCAAAAGCAACATCCATGGCGGTTGGATATTCGCGCACAGAAGTAAACCATGTACCCGAAGGGGCCAATATGGGCTTGGGCTGCGGAAACCCCGGAGCCATTGCCTCATTACAGCCCGGTGAAACCGTCCTTGATTTAGGCAGCGGCGGGGGATTTGATTGTTTCCTGGCGGTTCAAGAGGTTAAAGAATCAGGTACGGTGATAGGCGTTGATATGACCCCGGAGATGGTGAGCAAGGCCAGGGCCAACGCCGAAAAGGCCGGGTACGCCAACGTCGACTTTCGTCTGGGGGAAATTGAAAACCTGCCCGTGGCGGACGGGGTTATCGATGTGATCATCTCAAATTGCGTGATCAACCTCTCGCCGGAGAAGGTTAAAGTATTTAAAGAGGCATACCGGGTCTTGAAGCCGGGAGGCCGGCTGGCCGTTTCCGATGTGGTTGCCACCGCCGAGCTGCCCGAATTTCTAAGGAACGACACGACCCTGCTTACGGGGTGCATGTCCGGAGCTTCCCTGATCACCGAGGTTGAAACCTTCCTCAAAGATGCGGGATTCGAAGCGATTTCAATAAAGCCGAAAGATGAAAGCAGGGAATTCATCCGAAATTGGGCGCCGGGCAGCAAGATAGAGGATTATGTGGTTTCCGCCACCATTGAAGCGGTCAAGCCAAAGGCCTAGCTCAGGGGCCGCCCCGGACCGGCCTAGGCGGTGCCGCTTCGCATTCCTTTACACTTGTAACTGCTACAGCCCCTTCATGGTCAGTCCGATCCGCCGCCGGGGCAGATCCACCTCCAGGACTTTCACGGTCACCTTCTGATTCACCCTGACCACCTCGGCGGGATTTTTAATAAAATGATCCGCCATTTGGCTGATGTGAACCAGCCCGTCCTGGTGCACCCCCAGGTCCACAAAGGCCCCGAAGGCGGTGACGTTGGTGACCACCCCGGGCAAAACCATCCCCGGGGTAAGATCTTCGATGTGATGCACCGCGTCGGAAAAGGAGAAGAGCTCGAAGGGATCCCGGGGGTCCCGGCCGGGCTTTTCCAGTTCCTGCAGGATGTCCCGCAGGGTGGGCAGCCCCACATCCCCGGAAACGTACTTCTCCAGCTTAATAAGCCGGCGCTTTTCCGGATCTTCCATAAGCTGCTGCACCGTACAATCCAAGTCGGCGGCCATCTGCTCCACCAGGCCGTATCTTTCAGGATGAACCGCCCCCGAATCCAGGGGGTGCTTCCCTCCGGGAATACGCAGAAATCCGGCGGCCTGTTCAAAGCCCTTGGCCCCCAGGCCGGCCACCTTCTTCAGGGCCTGACGGGAATCAAAGGGTCCGCGGGCTTCCCGGGTATCGCAGATGGCCTGGGCCACCCGGGGAGAAATTCCCGAGACGTAACTCAAAAGCTGGCTGCTGGCGGTGTTAACCTCCACCCCCACGGCGTTAACACAGGAGAGAACCACATCGTCCAGCCCCGCCTTCAGGGCCTTCTGATCCACATCGTGCTGGTACTGCCCCACCCCGATAGCCTTGGGATCGATTTTAACCAGCTCCGCCAGAGGATCCATGAGCCGCCGGCCGATGGAGACCGCCCCCCGAACCGTCACATCTTTATGGGGAAACTCCTTCCGGGCCGCCTCCGAAGCGGAGTAGACCGAAGCCCCGCTCTCGTTGACCATCACCACCGGAGGCCCCTCCGGTTCCAGGACCCGGCGGCAGAACGCCTCGGCTTCCCTGCCTCCGGTACCGTTGCCCACCGCCACCGCCTCAATTTTGAACCTGCCGCAGAGGTCTTTGATGGTCCGGGCGGCGCCGGCTTCATCGTTTCGGGGCACCAGGGGGTAGATCACATCCTCATGCACCAGGCTGCCCTGGGCATCCAGGCAAACCAGTTTTCAGCCGGTCCGCAGCCCCGGGTCCAGGGCCAGCACCCGCTTGG